>JABDII010000174.1 GCA_013003805.1 Gemmatimonadales bacterium | reverse complement strand
GCACCATCCGCCCTATGGACACCGAGACGGTTCTGCGGTCGGTCGTCAAGACCAATCGCTGCGTGGTCGTCGAGGAGGGCTGGCCCTTCGCCGGTGTCGGGGCCCAGGTAGTCGACACCATCCAGCGAGAGGCCTTCGACCACCTTGACGCGCCGCTCCTCAGGGTCACGGGAGCGGACGTCCCGATGCCGTACAACAAATCCCTCGAACGGGCTGCCAAGGCCGATCCGGCGAAGGTCATTTCGGCGGTGAAGACCGTCTTGTACCGCGACTAGCCGATGGCTACCAAGATCGTCATGGAGGCGCTCTCGCCCACGATGGAGGAAGGGCGTCTCGTCGAATGGAAGAAGCAGGAAGGCGATACGGTCTCGACCGGGGACGTCCTGGCGGAGGTCGAGACCGATAAGGCCGTGATGGAACTCGTCGCGCGGGCCGACGGCGTGTTGCTGAAGCACGTGATCGCCGCGGGGACCACCGTGCCAGTGGCCGATCTCGTCGGCGTCATCGGCGAGCCAGGTGAGGACATCGCAGCACTCGTGGCCGGGGACGGGGCCAAGCCAGCCCCGGCAGCCGCGCCTCCTGCCGAGATCCCCGCCGTCGCCCCTGCTTCTGCTCCCGCTCCCACCCCTGCTCCCGCCCCGCCCCAGACACCGGGCCGCCGGATCAAGGCCTCACCGGTGGCCCGCCGGATCGCCGAAGAGCGCGGGCTCAACCTGGGCGCCGTGATCGGCTCGGGACCCGAGGGACGGATCATCAAACGCGACCTGGAAGGGCTCACAGCCACACCAGTCGCGGCCGCCGCCCCAGTCACCTACCCCACGGCCGGCTACACCGACGTCCCGTTGTCGCTCATCCGCAAGACCATTGCGAAACGGCTGATCCAGTCGATCGGCCCGATCCCCACGTTTTACCTCACGACCGAGATCGAGATGGAACGCGCCTGGGAGGCGCGGGAAGCCCTCAAGGCCCAGGGGCCGGAAGGGAAGGTCTCGTTCAACGACATCATCGTCAAAGCTACGGCGCTCGCCCTTCGAGACCACCCGGCGTGCAACGCCTGGTGGCAGGACGATCACATCCGCCTGTGGCACGAGGTCCATATCGGGATGGCGGTGGCGGTGGAAGACGGGTTGATCACCCCGGTCATTCGCCACGCGGACCACAAATCGCTGCGGGAGATCTCCGCCGAATCGCGTGACCTGGCAGGGCGCGCCCGGGAGCGCAAACTCACGCCCGCGGAATACACCGGCGCCACCTTCTCCATTTCCAACCTCGGCATGTTCGACATCGACCAGTTCACCGCCGTGATCAATCCGCCCGAGGGCGGGATTATCGCGGTCGGCAGCATCACGGAGAAGCCGGTGGTGAAGGAAGGACGCCTCGAGGTAGGCCGGCGCATGCGATTGACCATGTCATGCGATCATCGGGTGATCGACGGCGCGACCGGGGCGCAATTCCTGAAGACGGTGAAGCTCTTGTTGGAGAATCCGCTGGCGATGGTGTGGTGACAGAACAGGGAGTGGGAAGTAGGAGGTAGGAAGCAGGTGTGGTAGTGGGAACGAGGTATCGCATTCGACGCGAGGTTACACGTGGCCAATCAGTTCGACGTGATCGTACTCGGTGGAGGGCCCGCTGGTTATGTCTGCGCCATCCGCGCGGCCCAACTGGGACTCAAGACGGCGGTGGTGGAGAAGGAGAAGCTGGGAGGCGTCTGCGTGAACATTGGATGCATCCCCACCAAGGCCCTGCTGCATAGCGCGATGGTCGCCAATACCATCGCGCACGATGCCAAGGCCCTGGGAATCGAAACGGGACCCGTCAAAACCGATTTCGGCGTGGCCATGAAACGCTCACGCCAGGTGTCCGCCCAGAATTCCAAAGGCGTGGAATTCCTAATGAAGAAACACAAGGTGACCGTGGTCGCCGGGACCGGCCGGCTGCTGCCCGGCAAGAAGGTCCGCGTCGGGTCCGAGGAGTTGGCCGCCACCAAAGCGGTCGTCCTCGCCACGGGATCGCGGGTCAAGGGATTGCCGCAGATTGGCCTCGACTTGAACGGCACCACCATCATCAGCTCGGATGAAGCGCTCTTTCTCGAGCAGGCACCGGCTACCATGGCCATCGTCGGGGCCGGGGCCGTGGGCTGTGAATTCGCGGACATCTTCAATGCCTTCGGCACCAAGGTGACACTCGTCGAGGCCCTCCCACGGATCCTCCCAGTGGAAGACGCCGATTGTTCGGATGCACTCACCAAGAGCTTCAAGAAGCGGAAGATCAGCGTCTTTGCGGGAGCGTCGATCACCCGAGCCGCCGTGAAGGGTGCCGCGGTCGAGTTGACGTTCGATGCCGGCGGCAAGACCAACACCATCGAGGTTGAAAAGGTGTTGATGGCGGCCGGCCGGGCGGTGAATACCGAGGGCATCGGGTTGAAAGAGGCCGGAGTCCAGCTCACGGACCAAGGCTTCATCAAGGTCAACCCCGCCACGCTCGAAACGACTGCAGCCGGGGTCTACTCGATCGGCGATGTGGCGGGCCAGCCGATGTTGGCCCACAAGGGCAGCCGCGAAGGCGTGCACGCCGCCGAGGCCATCGCCGGCCACACGCCGCCCCCAATCAAGTACGACAATGTACCGAGTGTGACCTACTGCCACCCCGAAGTGGCGAGCATCGGCTTGACCGAAGAGCAGTGCAAAGAACACAAACTCGAGTATCAAGTTGGGCGTTTTCCATTCAGCGCCAACGGCCGGGCCCGCACGGCCGGACACACTGAAGGGTTCGTGAAGATCATCCGAGATACAAAGTACGGCGAGATCCTCGGGGCTCACATCATCGGCAGTGATGCATCCGAGATGATCCACGAGCTGGTGGTGGCCCGCGAGAACGAGTACACCGTGGAGGAAGTCGACCTCGCGATCCACGCCCACCCCACCCTCTCCGAGGCCATCGCGGAAGCGGCGCTCGACTCTATGGGACGGGTCGTGCATATGTAGAGCTTGCCACGCTCTCCGACTCAACCAGCCCTCCGGCGCCGGCGGTAGGCCCGGGGGGCTCGTGGTTCCGGGTGCTATCTTCTTCGTCTATGGGCACCGAACCCACACCACCACCCCGCCCCGCCGGGGAAGGATCCGACCAGGACGGGCTCCTGGGGTTCGTCGCATCCACCCTGGCTTTCGCCATTCTGTTGGGCGTCGCCGTCATCGGGGCGTCGCTCTGGGTCGTAGTCGCCCTTCAAGCCGGTAAGCCGCCCAGCGAAGTCCCGGACACCTCGGGCCCGGCCTTTACTGTGCTGGTGGGAGGAACCTTTCTCGGAGCGTTGACCGCCGCGGTCGCGACCTGGACGCTCTTGGCCCGGATCGGTTCCGCCTATCGCCGCGGCTCCTTTGCCATGGTGAGCGCTTTCGCAACCATGGCCGCCATGTTAGCCGCCATTCCCGCGCATACTCGTTTCGGCCCCGCCGGCCTGGTCGGCCTGGTCGGCGCATGCGCGATTGGGTGCGTGCTCCTTGGACGGCGTCTCTCACGGTGGAATCGCCGACATGGCTGATCCGCTCGACATATACCGGCTGGGCCGGCGGGACTATGGAGAGGTCTTGCGCCTCCAACGGGCGCTCTGCCGGGCCCGGCTGGCGAGCCGATCACGTCATGATCTCTTGCTCCTGGTCGAACACCCCCCGGTCGTCACACTCGGGCGAGGGACCAAACCGGATAGCCTCCCGATGTCACCAAGCGAAATCGAGATGCGCGGGGTCGAAGTGCATGAGGTGGAGCGCGGCGGTGACGTGACCTATCACGGTCCCGGCCAGTTGGTGGGCTACCCGGTTCTCGATCTCCAATCGCACCGACCCGACCTGCATTGGTATCTCCGCCGGTTGGAGGCGGGCTTGATCGACGCGCTCGGCTCGCTCGACATACCGGCCGGCCGCGAGGAGGGTCTGACCGGCGTGTGGACCAACGGGCGGAAGATCGCGAGCATCGGCGTCCACGTGAAACAATGGGTCACGTTCCACGGATTCGCGTTGAACGTGACCACCGCGCTCGAAGCGTTCGACCTCATCGTGCCGTGCGGCATCAAGGATGTGGTGATGACGTCCGTAGCACGCGAGCGAAACTGGACGGGAGACACCGGCACATTGTGGTCGGAGAGCGAGACGGCCGTCGCCGAAGCCATGGCGCAGACATTCGGCTTGGCGCCGCGCGACAGAAACCCCGCGGATCTCGAGTATCCGCGACCGCCGAAGACCGATAGGGCAGGCTCGGCGTGAGGC
>JABDII010000161.1 GCA_013003805.1 Gemmatimonadales bacterium | reverse complement strand
CCGTAGACCAGGGTCACGTGCATTGCCAACGAGATGGCGAAGCGTCCCAGCGTCCGCCGCTTCCTCGGCTGTGAGCCAATGAGTTCATTGAACATTTGAGGTACCCTCCACCTGACGGTTCTGCGATTCAGCCGACTCCCAGCAAGGTACGCCGGTGATATGGCGGCAGATTCGCCACCGCATTACAGCCCAATGGCAGAGGGATTACGATTGACGGGAGGGGATTGAGCCCCCATGACAAATCGGGCCCGGCTCCGCCGACCTGGCGGACCCCGGACCCGATTCGTCTGAGAAGACCTGTTACTCTGTCGCCTGCTCCGAACCCGCGGCCTCGGCCGGCGTGAACCCGATGACCTGTACCCCGGCACCTCGGGCGATGTCCATCGCCTCGATGACTTCTTGATACAGCCGGGTGTGCCCCGCCTTCACGAACATGAGCTTCACCGGCCGCGTGTCGTAGATCGCGTGGATTTGGGTGTCCAGTTGACTCTTCGGCACCGGCTGCGAATTGATGGCGTACGTCCCGTCATCCCGCACCTCGAGCACGATCTGGTTCGACGGCCCGGAGGCTTGAGACGTCTGCGGCGGGGGAACCTGGACGTCGAGGATCATCCGGCTCAGCGGCTGCGAGATCATGAAGATGATCAGCAACACCAGCAGAATGTCGATCATGGGAACGACATTCGGCTCGGAGGTCATCGTGCTGTGGGCTTCGGTCGAGAATCCCGCCATGGCTACTCCTCCTCTCCGCCGAAGATGGAGCCGCTTTGCGTCTGCGGCTCGGTCACGGCGGCCATGACGCGCACACCGGCTCGTCGGGCGATCTCCACGGCTTCCTCAATCTTCTGAAACCGGAGCTGCTGGTCGGCCTTGAAGAACAGGATCTTGTCCTCGGTCCGGGCGGTATAGATGCTCCGCAAGTAGTCCTCCAACGCACCCTCCGGCACCGAGCGGCCGTCCAGGAAGTAATTACCGTTCACGTCGATGCCCAGGATGACCTCGCCCTCTTCTTCGGGGCTGGGATCGAGGTTGGAACCCCGCGGCATCGTGGCCTGGAATCCGGCGGCGATCAACGGCGTGACAATCATGAAGATGATCAACAGCACCAACATGATGTCGATCATCGGAACCACATTGGGTTCCGATTTTACCGTTGTGGTGCCGGCTTCACTTGTTGATATGCCCACTGCCGCTCACCGCCTTCTGTGCCTGGAATTCCTTGGTGAAGATCGATCGGCCGAATTCGCTCCCGACGCTCTTGATCAGGTAGTCGATCAGCTCCTTGGACGTGTAGGTCATCTCGACACTGAGATACTCGATCTTCGTCGTGAAGTAGTTGTAGAACCACACGGCGGGAATCGCCACGAAGAGACCAAGCGCGGTGGCGAGGAGCGCCTCGGCGATACCGGCCGACACCGCGGCCAGGCCACCGCTGGCGCCCGCCTGCGCCATTCCGGTGAACGAGTTCACGATGCCCACCGTGGTCCCGAGCAGACCCACGAACGGCCCCGTGGATCCCACCGTGGCCAGGATGCCGATCCCGCGCTTGAATTCCGAGAGCACGATCATCATCTGCCGCTCGACGGCCCGTTCGGCCGAGTTGATGTCGGCGGAGGTGATGGTCGCACGGTCTCTGAGGAGGGGCTTGACCTCCGACAGAGCACCACCAAGCACCTTGGCAACGTGACTCTTCTTGTTCTTCTCGGCCAGCGTGATCGCCTGGTCGAGCTGCTCTTCCTGAATCGCCCGGGAGAACAGCGGGGCGAACTTCCGGGTCGCCCGCTCGCTCCGGCGGAAGTAGATGAACTTCGTTATCGCCACGGTCAGCGACCACAGCGACATGGCAATCAGGACAATGATGACGCCACGCGCGAACCCTCCAGCGGCGTTCCACAGTTCGAGAATATCTAGGCCCATGCGATCGGTCTCCTCAGAGTGGGACAGGAGCCGCCGGTCGTGACCGGCGGCTCACGAACGAACGACTAACGGTTGGCGTTGAAGGCTACGCCCTGCACTACCAAGACGCGCACCGGGCGTCCCTGCATGCGGCCAGGCTTGAACACCGTTTTCATGATGGCCTCTCGAGCCGGTGCCTCGAAGGCTTTGTTGGTCGAGTTCTTGAGCTTGAAACTGCCGCCTTCGGCGTGGCCGGTAGTGTCCACCACGAACTCGTAGGTCACCCGGCCGGAGATCCCTGCGCTCTGGAGCACCGGCGGATACCGCGGCTCGGCTGGGGAGATCACCCGCGGGGGATCGTCCAGCTCGGCCTCGAGGAAGACCTCGGCGGAAACGTCTACCGGCCCCACACCACCCACGATGCCGGCCGCGATGCCACCTTCGACACCCTTGCCGGTGAAATCGTCCGGGTTGAATTTCTCGGCGACGTTGATCGGCGGGATTTCGGTGGGAATCGCCTCCGGCGCCACCACGGTCTGGAAGCCTTTCGGCGGCGGATTCGCGCTGACGATGGCTTCGGGTGGTGGAGCTTCAGGGGGTTCTTCGGGTGTGGCCTCGGGCGGAGCGAGGAACACCAGTGTCGTGTCCTGAATGATCTCCCGGACGGTCTCCGCTGCTCCTTGCGTCACCATGACGATCCCGTAGATCATGCCGACGTGCAGCACCGTCGACAGAATCCCCTGCCACAGGGGTCGTTGTTTCTTCACATTCGAAGCAATGAGCTCATTGAACACGAGAGCTACCTCCGTGGGAGCGTTCGATGTCTCAACTGACTCATGAAATACTACGTGGGCGAAATGGCGTCAGACTGGCCTCAACATTACAAAACGATGACAGTCAAATTACGGATTCGCCACACACCACCATGAGATGCCGGTGGGGCAACATGCCCCGGAAAGCCGCCAATATACCTCCAGATCCGTCTCGCACCAGAGGGGAAGTTGACGGGTATCAGGCCTCAGCGGATTCCTCGGCCGGAGCCTCGACTGGCCGTGGAATCGTGACGGTGAATGAGGTTCCACGACCGGGCCTGCTCTCCGCCCGAATCGTCCCGCCGTGGGCCTCGGCGATCCATTTGGTGATGGCCAGCCCGAGACCAACGCCCGGCCGGTCTCCGCTCCGTGCCCGGGCCACATCGGCACGCCAGAACCGGTCGAAGATGTGTTCGAGGTCACCTGCGGCAATCCCGATCCCGGTGTCACGAACTAGGAGGGTGACGTCCGCTCCCTGGTCTTTGAGGACGAGGTCCACCTGGCCGCCGGTCGGCGTGTACTTGATGGCATTGGTCAGCAGATTCAACAGCATCTGTCGGATGCGGCCGCGATCGGCGGGAATCGAGACCGGCGCATTCGGCGTGGCCGTGGCCACCTCGACGCCGGCCGACTCGCCCAGGATCCCCGCGGTCTCGTAGACGTCGGCCACCACCTCCCGGAGATCGCAGTCTTCGACTGCCAACGGAGCGCGACC
>JABDII010000084.1 GCA_013003805.1 Gemmatimonadales bacterium | reverse complement strand
ACGGGCGCGGTGGGATGGGCAGCGCCAACTTCAATGTGGCGTTACAGTAAGAGGCCGAAGGCCCGCCGAATCGGTGGAGGAACCGTGTCCCCACGCAAGCTGACCTCATTTCCTCTCGCGGCGTCCTTGCTGGCAGTGGCGGCGTGTGTCGGGGAGGGTACCGGGCTCGACGCCAATGGCGAGCCATTGGGAACGGTCCCTCCACCCGGACCACCGGCGACGGCCACCCTCTCCGGAGACGTGCAGCCGATCTTCACGGCCAACTGTGCCCTCTCAGGGTGCCATGCTGGCGCTAACCCGACGTTGGGTCTGAACCTGAGTTCGGGCCTGGCATTTCAGAACATCGTCGACGTGCCGTCGATTGAATCACCCCTCCTTCGGGTGCGCCCACTCCGGCCCGACTCGAGCTACCTGGTCCACAAGGTCCAGGGTACCCAACTGTCGGTGGGTGGCTCGGGCGGGCGCATGCCGCCCATCGGCGGGGATCTCACCCAGGCCGAGATTGATCTGATCCGTGCGTGGATTACGGATGGCGCCGAGGACAATTGAGGAGCACAGTATGGACCGAGCAATGAAGATGGTGGGTGGTCTGGTTGTGCTCGCCGGCATGGTCGTCCCCGATCGGGTGGCGGCGGAGCCGTACCTCGCCATCCGAACCGGGCTCAAGTGTGCCGCCTGCCATACGAATCGAAGCGGTGGGGGAATGCGAACCGGCTTCGGGAGTATTTACGGACAGACCACGCTTCCGTGGCGGAAGGGTGAGTACCTAAGCCCCAAGATCGCCGAGTTCTTAACGATCGGGTTGGACCTCCGCATGAAGGCGTCGGGGACCTTCAAGGAGACCTCGCCGCGTACCTCGCTCGACCTCGACGAGGCCCAGGCATATGTGGAAGCGCGTCTCATTAAGGATCGCGTGGCACTCTATCTGGATCAGACGGTAGGACCGAACCGGGCGGTGGCGCGAGAGCTGTTCGCTCTCATCGAGAAGCTTCCAGCCAATGGCTACGTCAAGGCGGGGAAGATACTACTTCCGTTCGGCCTCCGGCTCAAGGACGATGACGAGTTCATTCGTGGTGTCACGGGTTTCAATTACGACACCCCCGACCAGGGCGTAGAGTTGGGCATAGAGCCGGGCCCCCTCTCGGTGGCGCTCGCGATCACCAACGGGAGTCAAGGGGCGAGTGAGAACGACGACGGCAAGCAGGCCACTGCCACCGCCACCTTCATCGATTCCCGCTTCCGCGTGGGCGTGTCGGCGTCGCGCAACTCCGCCGAGCAAGGCGACCGGGACGTGGTCGGTGGATTCGGCGGCTTCCAGGTTGGGCCCGCCAGCTTCATGGGTGAGTTCGACTACATCTCGGACGTCTCGGGCCGCGAGCAGCTGGTGGGTTTTGTGGAAGGCGACGTGTTGATTAGGCAGGGACTGAACGGCAAAGTCACCTACGGATGGTTCGATCGAAACACCGCTGTCGATGAGGACGACCGCTATCGCATGCGATTCGGCCTCGAGGCCTTCCCCAATCCGTTCATCGAGCTGTCGGCGTTCTACATCCTGGAGAAGAACATTCCCCAGGCTACCGATGACCTCGACCGGCTCGAGCTCGAGTTGCGGCTGTTCTTCTAGCTCGAGGAATGGCCGGTCGCCCGGCCCGCCTGCCCCACGAGGGGATCCGTTCTCCCTCCTGTGTTGTTCTTCTCCAGGGACGCCGTCTCCAGGTGTGAGGACCTGAACAACCATAAACGGGCCCATGTGGGTCATGGAGTCATACAATGCGGGTACTTGAACGACGAGCCAGAACCGTGATGCTGTCACTCGCCGCGGGTATCATCGTCTCCGCGTGCGCCGCCGGGACGCCCAAGTCAGTCATCGGACCGGATCCGACGTCGCCAGGGACGACGGCTACCCTGCGCGAGAACATCGATGATGTCGAACGCCGGGTTCGCTTCGCGTTCACGGCCATGGAGATTGCGCCCTTCGGAAGCCCTCGGACGCGAGTCCCCGGCTCCTACGCCAAACGGGTACAGAATGAGCCACCGGTTGGCCGTGTGATCGAGGGCCGGAAGGGCGACCTCGACGTGATCGTGAAGATCGAGCCCAAGACCAACTCGACGACGAGGCTCGACATTCGGGTGCGCCGGAATCCGACCGACTACGACAGCGATTTCGAACGGCAATTGCTGGAACGGATTCGGGGAACGTAGCGCTCCCCAATCCCGAAACCCTGGACGCGGCCCGCCCTTGTGGACCGCGTCTTTTCTTGCGATGGTACCCGGTACTCACGAACGCATCACGTCCACTTCCGCCATCTCCGGCTTCGGAGACCACGCATGCTCAAGGTGACTCCGTTCCACCCGCGGACCGCGGCCCTGTCACAAGGGCAGGCGTGGCGTCGCTGGGCGGGGCACACGGTCTTGAGTTCCTATGAGCTGTACCACGACCGGGAGTACTCCGCCATCCGGAACGCGGCGGCCATGATCGACGTCTCCCCGCTCTACAAGTACGCCATCGCCGGAGCGGACGCGGAGCGCCTCCTCGATCGTGTACTGCCCCGCGATATGACCAAGGCTAAGCTCCACCAGGTGATGTACACACCCTGGTGTGACGCCGCCGGCAAGGTGATCGACGACGGCACGGTCTCGCGTCTCGATGACCAGCAGTTCCGCCTCACCGCGGCCGATCCCAATCTCCGCTGGCTCCACCACAATGCGGTGGGCATGGATGTCACGATCGAGGACGTTTCGGATTCGATCGCGGCGGTCTCCCTCCAGGGGCCGACATCACGCGACATCCTGAAGGGAATCGCCGAAGCCGATCTCGACACTCTTCGGTTCTTCCGTTTGACGCATGCATCGATTCAGGGAATCCCCGCTACCATCTCTCGCACCGGCTACACCGGTGATCTGGGATACGAGATCTGGGTCGACGCGGGTCGTGCCGTCGAGCTATGGGATCGGCTCATAGATGGGGGTGAAGCCTACGGGATCACCCCGGCAGGGATTTTGGCGCTGGACATCGCGCGGATCGAGGCCGGCCTCCTGATGATCGAAGTCGATTATGTATCGGCACACCACGCACTCATCGAGGCACAGACCTCCTCTCCCTATGAACTCGGACTGGGCTGGACGGTGAAGCTCGAGAAGGGTCCGTTCGTGGGTCAGGCAGCGCTGGCCCAAGAGAAACACCGGGGCCCTGCGTGGCAATTCCGGGGCATCGAAGTGGACTGGGAGTCGCTCGAGCAGCTGTATGCCGAGGTGGGCCTGCCTCCCAAGATCCCGACGGTTGCCTGGCGAACCAGTGCACCGATCTACGTCCAGGGTGTTCAGGTTGGGTACGCGACGAGTGGCTGCTGGTCTCCGCTCCTCAAGAAGTACATCGCGATGGCCCATCTCGAATCCCGCTATGCCCGGCTGGGCACCCCGGTCCACATGGAGGTGACGGTCGAGCATAGGCGGAAGGAGGCCATGGCGCAGGTCGCGAAGCTGCCGTTCCTCGATCTCGAACGGAGGCGAGCCTGATATGGCCACACGTTCGATGAGTTCCTATGATGCCATCGTCATCGGCGGGGGGCACAACGGCCTGGTCGCGGCCGCCTATCTCGCTAAGGCGGGGAAACGCGTCCTTGTGCTCGAGCGGAGGCACGTGGTTGGTGGTGCCGCAGTGAGTGAGGAGGTGTTCCCCGGTTTCACGTTTTCGGTCTTCTCCTACGTGGTGAGCCTCCTCAGACCCGAGATCATTCGTGACCTCGAATTGCCGCGCCACGGCCTCCAGATTCTCCCACTCGAAAGTACCCTGACTCCACTTCCCAACGGAGACTACTTCGCCGCGTGGGCCGATCACGATCAGGCGCGTCAGGAGCTCTACCGTCACTCGCCGAAGGACGCCGAGGCGTACGACGAATTCGGCCGGCTGATGCACCACATGGCCATGGCCGTCAAGCCGATCATCGGCATGGTTCCGCCCGATCCAACCTCGCTGAGTCCCAAGGATCTGCTCGGGCTCGGGCGGTTGGGGAGGCACTTCCATGGCTTGGGGGACGACAAGTTCTGCGCCCTGTTCAAGCTGATGACTATGAGTTCGGCTGATTTCCTGGAAGAGTGGTTCGAATGCGAGCCCCTCAAGGCCACGAAGTCGGCTAGTGGGATCATCGGAACATTCTTGGGACCGCGATCGCCGGGTACGGCGTACGTCCTGCTCCATCACTATATGGGCGAGATCGACGGCGCCTTTCGTGCCTGGGGGTTTGCGAAGGGAGGGACCGGCGGCATCAGCGAGGCGATCGCTAGCGCGGCCCGGACCTTCGGCGCCGAGATACGCACCGAAGCCGAGGTGTCTCAGGTGATCGTGAAGAACGGGCGCGCTAGCGGGGTTGCCCTCGCCGATGGCACCGAGCTCAAGGCGAAGGTCGTCGTCTCGGCGCTCGACCCGAATCTCACGTTTCTCAAGCTGCTCGACCCCCACGAGCTTCCGGACGATCTCGTTAAGGGTGTTCGGCAATTCAAGTTTCGGGGCTCCTCCGGCAAGGTGAATCTCGCGCTGAGCGAGTTACCGGACTTCACCTGCATGCCCGGTCGTGGCCCGCACTTGAGGGGGGCCATTTCCATCAGCCCGAGTATCGACTACCTCGAACGCGCCTACGATGATGCCAAATACGGCGAATTTTCCCGGCAGCCATATATGGATGTCATCATCCCGTCGATGATCGATCCCCACATGGCCCCACCCGGGAAGCATGTCATGTCGTGCTTCGTCCAGTATGCGCCCTATCAGCTGAACGGTGGGTGGAACGACGCCAAGCGAGAGGCCTTCGGCGATACCGTCGTCGATACGCTTGCGAAATTCGCCCCCAATCTCAAATCGGCAATCATCCACCGCCAAGTGCTCACGCCCAAGGACATGGAAGACATGGTGGGGCTCACCGAGGGGAACATCTTCCAGGGAGAACTTGCACTTCAGCAACTCTTTTTCCTCCGTCCATTGCCGCAGTGGGCGAAGTACCGCACTCCGGTGCGACGATTCTATCAATGCGGTGCGGGAACCCATCCGGGCGGCGGCATCATGGGCGCATCGGGACGCCTGGCTGCAGTCGAAATCCTGCGGGATTGGTAGGCCGTGCCATGAGCCGAGCGTACGACGCCGTTGTCATCGGAGCCGGAGTCGGCGAACTGGTTGCCGCCAATTATCTGGCGCGCGCCGGGCAGCGAGTGCTCGTGCTCGAAGACCACGATGTGCTCGGCGGGGTGCATGTCACCGAGGAGGCCTTTCCTGGTTTCCGCGTCGATACCTGCGCGAGTGACATCGGTTTCCTGAACCCGCAGATTATCCAGGATCTCGACTTGAGCACGCACGGGCTCGAAGTCCTCTCAGTCGAGTCCGGGGTCTTTGCGCCAGTAGGGAATGGAGATGGCCTCCTGCTTCGGGACGGTGCCGACACGATGGCATCCATCGCCCGGCTGTCTCCGGCCGATGCCAGTAGGTGGATGCCGTTCTCGGAACGCATAGCCCGGTTGGCGGGATTTCTCTGGTCGCTCTATTGCGAGGCGCCCCCCTTGCCGACCAGCAAGGACCGGAAAGACCTGTTTGCATTGCTCGGAATCGGTCGCCGGCTCCGTGGCCTCGGCAAGGTCGATATGCTCGAGTTCCTGCGAACCGTCCCGATGCCGGTTGCCGACCTCTTGGACGACTGGTTTGAGAGCGATGTCTTGAAGGGCTGCCTCGGGGCGGCGGGAGTGTCACACCTTTTCCAGGGCCCAAAGTCAGCGGGTACGGCCTTCGTGATGCTCCATCACCATGTGGGCCAGCCGGGCGCCTTGCGCTCCAGAACAGTCGTACGGGGCGGGGTCGGTTCATTGGCCAGCGCGCTCGCCCGAGCCTTCGGAGCGAGCGGCGGAGAGCTCCGCTCGGAAACGGGGGTGGACCGGATCCTGGTCCGCGCCGGACGGGTGAGCGCCGTCGTGATGCAGGGTGGGGAGGAAATACCGGCCAGCCGCGTCGTGTGTGGCGCCGATCCGAAGCGCACCTTCCTCGAGCTGGTGGATCCAACCCATTTGGATCCTGAGTTCCTCCAGCGGGTGCAGCACATCAAGCTGCAGGGCGTTGCCGCCAAAGTGAATCTGGCTCTCAGCGAACTGCCCGACTTTGGCTGTTCAGAGACCAATCTCCGCGGGACGATCTCGATCGCCCCGAGCCTCGATTACCTGGAGCGTGCCTACGATGCTTCGAAGTACGGTCGGATTTCGGATCAGCCCTATCTCGAGGCCGTCATCCCATCGTTGGTGGACCCGAGCCTGGCGCCGAGCGGAAAACATGTGATGTCGGTCTGGATGCAGTACGCGCCGTATCGGCTTCAGGAAGGCGAGTGGGGACCGGAAACCCGTGAGGCACTCGGTGATCGGGTGATCGACACGCTTGCCCAGTACGCGCCCAATCTCCCGGCCGCGATCATGGATCGGCAGGTGCTCAGTCCCCGGGACATCGAATCGAGGTTCGGCTTCACTGAAGGGCACTTCTACCAGGGTGATCTGACCCTGGATCAGGTTCTGTTCATGCGGCCGGTCCCGGGCTGGTCTCGCTATGCCACCCCGATTGAGGGGCTCTATCTGGCAGGACCGGGAACCCATCCAGGTGGGGGGCCGACCGGGATGTCGGGGTATCTAGCCGCGCGGCAAATGCTGAAGCAACGCAGGCGGCAGCCCAGATCGACCGTGTAGGCCTGCAGGATGACAACCGGTTGACCCCCTCCACTCACGATCAGATTCCAGTTCACGGTTCTGTTGCGCCGGGCTTCGAGGAGGTTCGCGATCATTTCGTCGTGAATTTCCGGGAACGGGGCGAGCTCGGAGCTGCGTGCGCGGCGTATCATCGAGGCCAAAAGGTGGTCGATCTTTGGGGAGGGTACCGCGACGCCCAGCGTCTCGATCCGTGGGAAGACGACACGCTCGCCACTGTCTTTTCCACAACCAAGGGGATGGCGGCGATGGCCATCGCCGTGGCGCATTCCCGAGGCTTGTTCGAGTTGGATGAACCGGTGGCAACCTATTGGCCCGAGTTTGCGCAAGCGGGCAAGGCCGCCATCACCGTGCGTCAGTTGCTGTCGCATCAGGCCGGCCTCTCCGCCATCGACGAGCGGCTCGACCTCGAGGTGTTGTCCGACTTAGACCGGTTGGCGGAGATCATTGCACGGCAACGGCCTGCCTGGGAACCAGGATCCCGCCACGGCTACCACGGGCTGAGCCTGGGCTATTACGAGAACGAGCTCATTCGCCGGGTCGACCCGGAGCACCGGAGCATCGGACGTTTCCTGTGGGAGGAGGTCGCGCGGCCGCTCGACATCGAGTTCTACATTGGTCTCCCGGCTGAGGTTCCAGCCTCTCGCCTCGCTACCATCCAGGCATTCCACCCGTTCACCATGCTCCTGCACCCCAAGACGATGCCGGTGCGTATGGTACTCGCACTCTTGTGGCCTCCCTCGCTCGTGGCCCGGACGCTTACAAATCCCCGGATGCGGGGCCCGGGGGACATGGATCTCCCGGAGTATCGAGCCATTGAGTTTCCGTCGGGCAGCGGCGTTGCCAACGCACGGGCCTTGGCGAAGGCCTACGGGGTGATCGCCACTGGAGGCCAGGCGCTGGGCCTTCTACCGCGAACCATGGAAGAGTTGACCGCCCCGCCCGTGCTGCCGACCGGGGGCTCGCGCGATCTGATCATCGGGTGGAACACCGCGTACGGGCTCGGCTTCTGGAAGCCCTGTCCGGTATTCCTGCCGGAATTGAGGTTGCGGGCGTTTGGCGCCGCGGGTGCCGGCGGCTCGCTCGGGTTTGCCGACCCTGACACCCAAGTGGGGTATGCGTACGTCATGAATCGCATGGGTTTCCATATGTACGACGACCCACGGGAGAAGGCTTTGCGCGATGCCCTCTACCGCTGTCTGGGGCGGGCCCGTGCCTAGATTGATCTGTCAGCCGGCACCCGGCGCCGCGCCCCAGGGCTGAATGAAATCCTCGGGCTCCACACCCAACGCGTCGGCGATTCGCGTGATATAGTTGAAATAGGCGACAACCTGGGTTGCATCATGGATGGCCGTGTCGTCGAATCCGTGCGCGCGCAGCTGTTCGAGGTCGGCGGGCGTCATGCCGCGCTGTTGGTGGGTGAGCTTGGAGGCATACTCGCACAGAGCTCGGTCAGCCGGTTCGAGCGGCGCCGTGCGCCAATCCCTGACAACGGCGTGGACGAACCTGTCGGCATCAGCGTCCTCTTCGTATGCCGGAGCGACCTCGGCACGGAGGTCGTGTGCGTGAGCTTGCATTCAGTAATGGCAATCGAGCTCGGCGGACACGGCCACGGCGAGGAGTTCGCGCTGGGCGCGGGTGAGCGGAGACCGTCCGAACATGATCGCGCCGTAGAAATCCATACTACCTTTCATGACGCGTGGGTTGAGGCTCATGATGTGCACGATGTGCCATAC
>JABDII010000086.1 GCA_013003805.1 Gemmatimonadales bacterium | reverse complement strand
GTACCGCGCTTCAGTATGTGACCCAGGGGCTCAAGACGCTGGCGGTGCTGGCTCCTGCTGCGTTGAGTGAGGAACTGCTGTTCCGGGGTGTGCCTTTGGTGGTGCTCGCCAAGGCGTTGGGCCGAGTCCCGGCGGTGGTGCTGATGGCGATCGCGTTTGGGATTGCGCATCGCCTCAATCCGGACGTGACTGCACAAGGCCTTGCCAACGTCGCGCTGGCCGGCGTGTTCCTCGGGGCGGCATTCTATTGTCCCGGCGGTCTGTGGACGGCATTTGCGGCGCATCTCGGGTGGAACGTCACGCTGGCGTTGTCCGGGGCGGCCGTGAGTGGAGTGCCCTTCGACGTTCCCGTCGTGGACTACCAACCCGGCGGCCCTGGGTGGCTCACGGGGGGCGGCTTCGGTCCCGAGGGTGGGCTGTTGGCCACCGTGGCGCTTGCTGCCGGGACGGTGGCCGCTGCAAGTTGGGCACGAAAGGACACATCATGACACATGCCGCGGTAGTTGGGGCCGGCACGATGGGCAACGGGATCGCCCATGTTTTCGCTCTGCACGGCTGGCAGGTTACCCTGGTCGATGTTGGACAGGACGTCCTCGGTCGAGCTCTGGCGACGATTCAGAAGAACTTGGACCGGCAAGTCCGGAAGGAGAAGCTGACCCAGGAAGAGGCTGAAGCCGCCGTGGGCAGAATCACGCCGGTGATGGACCTCGACGCCGTCCGCGAGAGCGGGATCGTGGTCGAGGCGGCGAGTGAAACTCCCACGCTCAAGTTTTCGCTGTTTGAGCGCATAGATGCGGCTGCCCGGCCCGAGGCGATTCTGGCCACGAATACGAGTTCCATTTCGATCACCGAAATCGCGGCTCATACCGAGCGTCCCGACAAAGTGATCGGTATGCACTTCATGAATCCGGTGCCGGTCATGCAGTTGGTGGAGGTGATCCGGGGCCACGCGACGAGCGATGCGACCGCCCAGCAGGTGATGAAGATGGCTCAGAGCTTGGGCAAGACGCCGGTCGAGGTCAACGACTATCCTGGCTTCGTGTCGAATCGCGTCTTGATGCCCATGATCAACGAAGCAGTGTACTGTGTGATGGAAGGGGTTGCGGCACCCGAGGCGGTGGACACGGTAATGAAACTCGGCATGGCTCATCCGATGGGGCCGCTGGCGCTTGCGGACCTCATCGGGCTCGATGTCTGCCTCGCGATTCTGGAAGTGCTGCACCGCGGATTGGGAGACGACAAGTACCGACCGTGCCCGTTGCTTCGCCGAATGGTGGCGGCTGGACACATAGGGCGGAAGAGTGGACGCGGCTTCTACGATTACGCCGCAACCGCCTGACACAGAGGAGCGCACGCTGTCATGGACATATTCGAATCCATCCAAGTCCGGAACCATGAGCAGGTCATGTTCTGCTATGAGCCATCGTGCGGGTATCAGGGCATCATAGCGATCCATGATACCACGCTGGGCCCGGCGCTCGGCGGCACGCGGTTCTGGAACTACAAGAGCACCGAGGAAGCCTTAGTCGATGTCCTTCGCCTGTCGCGAGGGATGACCTACAAAGCTGCGGTCGCCGGCCTCTCTCTGGGGGGCGGCAAGGCCGTCATCATCGGCAACAACAAACGGAACGACCGTGAGGCGGTGTTCCGGACGCATGGCCGGTTCGTTGAGTCGTTGGGTGGCCGCTACATCACCGCTGAGGACGTTGGGACCAGCCCGGCCGACATGGACTTCGTGCATTTCGAGACGGACCACGTCACAGGGCTGCAAGGCCTCTCGGGTGATCCGTCGCCGGTCACGGCGTACGGCGTGTATGTCGGGATCAAGGCCGCCGCGAAATCTCGCTGGGGCTCGGACAGCCTCTCCGGACGTTCGGTGGCGATCCAAGGCTGTGGGAATGTCGGGCGGTGGCTCGCATCCTACCTTCATGAGGAAGGAAGCACGTTGTTCGTGACGGATGTGGACGACGGGAAGGTGAAGCGCTTGGTGGACGCGACTGGGGCAACGGCCGTCGACCCTGACACGATCTATGACCAATCGGCTGATATCTTCGCCCCGTGTGCGCTCGGGGCCATCGTCAACGACAAGACCATCCCTCGTTTCAAAGTCGAGATCATTGCCGGGGGTGCCAACAATCAATTGGCCGAAGCCCGGCATGGGAAGGAACTGGAGAGCAAAGGCATTACGTACGCCCCGGACTACGTCATCAACGGGGGCGGCTTGATCAACGTGTGGGGCGAGATCAATGGGTGGACCTCGGAACGGTCCAAGAAGAAGGCGGCCGAGATTTATGACGCCATCCTGAAGATCTTCGCCATTGCAGAGCGGGAAGGCATTCCCACCAACGAAGCGGCGGACCGGCTCGCGGAAGAGCGGGTACTTGCGGTGAGGGCCATGTCGAAGATGTGGCTATCCCGGGCGCGGCGGTAACGAAGCAACGGTTGTTATATTGCACGTCGTCATGAGAGAAACCATCCCGATCGGAGCGGACCACGCCGGTTTTGCTCTCAAGGAACGGCTGGTGGCCGAACTCCGGAGGCTCGGGTTCGAGCCGCTGGACTTGGGAGTGCACAACGCCGACGCGGCCGATTATCCGGACTACGCGCATGACGTCGCAGCTCGGGTGGAACGCGGAGAGGCCGCTCGGGCGGTGCTCTTGTGCGGGACCGGTCTCGGAATGTCCTACGCCGCCAACCGCCATGCCGGAGTACGCGCTGCCCTGACGTGGAACGCGGACATCGCGAGACTGGCCCGGCAGCACAATGATGCGAATGTCCTCGTTCTCCCGGCTCGGTTCATCAGCGAGGAAGAAGGAGTAGAAATCTTGCGTACCTGGCTGACGACGCCCTTCGAGGGGGGGAGGCACGAACGCCGAGTGCTGAAGATCGACCAGGAGCGAAGGCAGCAATGACACTCGACCATACGGCCCGCCTGAATGATGTCGATCCCGAGATCTCGGATCTGATCGCCCGAGAGCTTCGCCGACAGCAGGAGGGCCTCGAGTTGATCGCGAGCGAAAACTTCGCGAGCCGTGCCGTACTCGAAGCGTCGGGCACTCTGCTGACGAACAAGTACGCCGAGGGGTACCCCTCACGGCGCTACTATGGTGGGTGCGAAATCGTCGATCAGATCGAGCAGTTGGCCATTGACCGCGTGAAGCGCCTGTTCGAAGCGGAACACGCCAACGTCCAACCCCATTCCGGGGCGCAGGCCAATTTCGCTGCGTTCATGGCACTCCTTGAACCTGGCGAACTGCTGCTTGCCATGTCACTGCCGCACGGTGGTCACCTGTCCCACGGGCACCCGGTGAACCACAGCGGCAAGATCTGGCGTGCGGTGCATTATGGAGTAAACCCGGCCACTGGGTGGATCGACTACGACGAGGTGCGCGAAGTGGCTCGGCGTGAACGGCCGCGACTCATCATCGCCGGAGGCAGCGCCTATTCGCGAATCCTCGATTTCAAGATCTTCCGTGAGATCGCGGATGAGATCGAGGCCGTGCTCTTGGTGGATATGGCGCATTTTGCCGGACTCGTCGCCGGGGGCGCCCATCCCTCCCCGGTCCCACACGCCCACGTGGTGACCAGCACGACGCACAAGACGCTGCGAGGCCCGCGATCGGGCATCATCCTGTGCCGCAAAGAACTGGCGAAGGCGATCGACCGGTCGGTCTTTCCCGGCACCCAAGGCGGCCCAATGCAGCACGTGATCGCGGCGAAAGCCGTCGCGTTCGAGGAAGCACTCACCCCCGAGTTCCGCGAATACGCTCAGGCCGTGGTGGGCAACGCCAAGACGCTCTCGAAAGAACTCGCAGGTCGAGGCTATGCGATCGTCTCCGGGGGTACCGACACGCATCTGTTGTTGGTAGATCTGCGGCCGAAAGGCTTGACTGGGAAAGACGCCGAGGCAATCCTGGGTCGGGCGAGTATCACGGTCAACAAGAACACCATCCCCGACGATCCGCAGTCGCCCTTCGTGACGAGCGGGATCCGCCTCGGGACACCAGCGCTGACCACACGGGGCATGGGACCAGTGGAAATGGTCCGTGTGGCCGCCCTGATCGATCGCGCGCTCGCCGAGCCGGATGACGACAACCTCGCCAACGTGCGCAAGGGCGTCCACGAATTGACGGAGGCATTCCCGCTCTATCGGAACCATGTCGAGATTGTCGCTTGACCCGAATGGCCCTCGCGT
>JABDII010000081.1 GCA_013003805.1 Gemmatimonadales bacterium | reverse complement strand
TTCTCGTCCGCGCCGATGGTGACTTGCGCGATCACCGGGAGATCGCTCGCGTTACGAACCGCCTCGAGCGCCTCACGGAGTTCGTCGAGGTCACTAAAGGTCTCGAGCAGGAAACCGTCCACTCCACCTTCGATGAGCCCCTGGACCTGGCGGGTGAAGAACGCGCGGGCCTCCTCCCGAGCCGTCGGGCCCCACGGTTCGATTCGGATGCCGAGCGGTCCGATGGCGCCGACGACGCTGGCCCGGTCCCGGGCCGCCGCCTGCGCCAGCGTCACCGCAGTGCGATTGATCTCCTCGGTGCGCTCCTCCAGACCGAAGCTCGAAAGTTTTACCGGGTTCGCCCCGAAAGTGTTCGTTTCGAGAATCTCCGCCCCCGCGGCGACGTAGGCCTCGTGCACTTCGCGGACGAGGTCGGGCTCCGTGAGACTGAGTTCGTCATAGCAGACGTTGACGAAGAACCCGCGATTGTACAGCTCGGTGCCCATGGCCCCATCCATTACATGGATGCGGCCGTCGGCCAGCAGCTCACTCAGCGTCGGCATCGGTCTCCTCCTCGGCGCGCGGGTCGTACGCCAAGTTCGGTGCAAGCCAGCGTTCGACTTCGGGAACCGCAAGCCCCTTCCGTCGGGCGTAATCCTTTACCTGATCACGCCCGATCTTGCCGACCCCGAAATACTGCGACGCGGGATGCCAGAAGTAGTACCCGGCCACCGCCGCCGCGGGCATCATCGCGTAGCTCTCGGTGAGCGTCACGCCGATCCGTGACTCCGCTTCCAGGAGATCGAACAAAGCGCGCTTCTCGGTGTGATCGGGGCACGCCGGATAGCCCGGTGCCGGCCGGATGCCCTGGTAGGCTTCGCGGATCACGGCCGCGTTATCGAGGGCCTCGTCGGGGGCGTAGCCCCAGAACTCTCTCCGTACGCGCTCGTGCAGTCGTTCGGCCAAGGCCTCCGCCAGCCGATCGGCCAGGGCCTTGGCCAGGATGCTGTTGTAGTCGTCGTGACGCGACTCGAAGTCGGCGGTCAATTGATCGAGCCCGCACCCGGCGGTCACCGCAAACGCGCCCACAAAATCGGGAAGGCTCGTCTCTTTCGGTGCCACGAAATCGCCCAGGGCCAGGTTCGGCCCGCCGGACTTCTTCACCATCTGCTGGCGGATCGAATGGATGACCGCTGCCACCTGCTGACGGGAGTCATCGCGATAGACCTCGATGTCATCGCCGAGGCTGTTGGCGGGGAAGAGTCCAAACACCGCCTTGGCTACCAGGCGTTTCCGTTCGATGAGATCGGCCAGCATCTGACGTGCGTCGTCGAACAGGGCCGTGGCGGTGGCTCCCACCACTGGATCCTCCAGGATGGCGGGGTAGGAGCCGGCGAGTTCCCACACCTTGAAGAACGGCCCCCAGTCGATCCGATCGACCAACTCCTGGAGCGGGTAATCCTCGAAGCAGTGGATGCCGGTTGACTTCGGGGTCGGTGGGGGAGTGTCGGTCCAGTTGATGGGCAAGCGGTTGGCCCGGGCCTCGGCTAGCGGCTGGAGTTGCCGGGCGGCTTGCTGAGCGGTTCGCCCGTCGCGGAGTCCTTGGTAGGTCTGCTGCACGTCCGCCACGAATTCGGCCCGGTGATCCGCGCTCAAGAGCTTGCTGGCCACGCCGACAGCACGTGAGGCATCCAGTACATGGACAACCGGGCCCGAGTATTCCGGTTCGATCTTGACCGCGGTGTGTATCCGGGACGTTGTGGCCCCCCCGATCAGTAGTGGGGTGGTGAAGCCGTCTCGCTGCATTTCACTAGCGACGAACGTCATCTCCTCCAACGAAGGTGTGATCAGGCCGCTCAGGCCGATGAGGTCCACCTGTTCCCGACGTGCCGTCTCGAGGATCTTGGCGCACGACACCATCACGCCAAGGTCGATGACCTCGTAGTTGTTACACTGGAGCACGACCCCGACGATGTTTTTGCCGATGTCATGGACGTCGCCCTTGACGGTGGCCATGAGAATGCGGCCCTTGGCCCGAGCGCTCGCATCTTTTTCCGCCTCGATGAACGGGACCAGATGCGCCACCGCCTGCTTCATGACCCGAGCGCTCTTCACCACCTGGGGGAGGAACATCTTGCCGGCGCCGAAGAGATCTCCCACTACGTTCATCCCTGCCATGAGCGGCCCCTCGATCACCTCGATCGGCCGGCCGGCTTGCTGGCGGGCTTCCTCGGTGTCCTCCACGATGTAGTCGGTGATACCCTCTACCAGGGCGTGGGATAGCCGCTCCGCGACGGATGCCTTACGCCACGTGAGATCGTGTGCTTCCGCAGCCTCGTGTCCTTCGACGGTGTCGGCAATCGCGACCAGCCGTTCCGTCGCGTCCGGCCGCCGGTCGAGCACCACATCCTCCACCCGTTCCAAGAGATCCGGTGGAATGTCATCGTAGATCGTCAACTGACCGGCGTTGACGATTCCCATGTCCATGCCGGCGCGCACGGCGTGGTAAAGGAACACCGAGTGGATGGCCTCGCGGACGCCGTCGTTGCCTCGAAAGGAAAACGACACGTTGCTCACCCCGCCGCTCACCAAGGCGTGGGGAAGCGTGGATTTTATCCGGCGCGTTGCCTCGATGAACGCAACGGCGTAGCCGTCGTGCTCAGGGATACCAGTCGCGATCGCGAAGATGTTCGGATCGAAGATGATATCTTCTGGTGGGAAGCCTGCCCGTTCGGTGAGGAGCTGGTAGGCTCGTGTCACGATCTCGACCTTACGATCGACCGTGTCGGCCTGTCCCTGCTCATCGAACGCCATCACGATTACCGCGGCACCGTAACGGCGTACCAGCGCGGCCTGGCGGAGGAACTCCGTCT
>JABDII010000074.1 GCA_013003805.1 Gemmatimonadales bacterium | reverse complement strand
CCCCGCTTGTGGTGGAGCTACTGCACAGTCCTGCTCAGCGCCGGGCGGGCGGAATAGAATCCACCAACACTCTTCCCGAGGACACCATGCGGACGACACTGGCGGCGCTGGCCGCCTTCCTGGCCATCGGGTGCGCGCGGCAGGACACGCTCGTCCCGAAAGTGCTGCTCGTCGGGCTGGACGGCGTGCGGGTCGACATCCTCGCCGCTGCCTCCACCCCCGTCATCGACTCGTTGATTGCCGGTGGATTCTTCACCGACCGCGCCATCACTCGGCAACGGACCGTGAGCGGCCCCGGGTGGTCCAGCATGCTCATCGGCGCCGGGCAGGACAAGCACCTGGTGCGGAACAACGATTTCCGGAACAACGCCTACCCTTCCTACCCAGACTTCCTCACCCGCCTCGAGCAACTCGACACGGCGTACACTACGCTCGCGGTGGTCGATTGGCCGCCGTTGGGGGATACCACCGACGGCGGGCCGCTGATCGGTGACGCGGTCGACACGAAGATCCTGATCGACGGCGACGCGGAAGGGTACGGTCGGGCCGACTCGCTGAGCGTCGAGGCCGCCATCGAGCATCTGGCCAGTACCGACCTCGACGCAGCGTTCGTCTACCTCGGGAATATCGACGTGGTGGGACACGAGACGAGCTCGCTCGCAGCCGAGTACCGGGCGTCGATCGAGACGGCAGATCGCCAGGTGGGCATGCTGCTCGACGCGCTCCGGCATCGTCCTGGCTACGCTGGTGAAGACTGGCTCATCCTCTTGTGCACCGACCACGGACGCACCGATGACGGCGGTCACGGGGGCGATTCGCTCGCCGAACGGACCATCTTCTATTTGGCATCCGGACCGTCCGCGTCAGCCGGCCCGATCGACGGGATCCCGCGCATCGTCGACGTGGCGGTCACGGCGCTCACGCACCTAGGGATCGAGATCGACTCAGCATGGGGGTTGGATGGAAGGGCGGTTGGATTACGGAACTGACGGGAGTTACGGTCCCTGGAATCGCCGCGATCCAGGATCCGGGGCACGCGATGTACTCGCTCGGCTTGCGGACTATCTCGCAAGCAACTAAATGCAACAGACGGGAACGGATCATCTGCTGCTGCAACTGGGATGCGGGAGTAGGGAGTAGGCGGTTAGCGGATTCCGACTCCCACGATGACACGATGGCCCACCCTTGGCAGGGAGGAAGGATGAACATTCGGACTATGCGGCTCCCGGTGTTATGCGCCGCTCTGATGCTGGGGTGCACCCAGTATGCAGAGCAGCCCGCGGTCTCCACCGAGGCCGATCGTCAGGTGATCGACCAGGTCCGCGAACAGGAGGTGGCCGCGATCAGCTCCGGGGATCTGTCCTTGCGGTACGCCGCGGACGACATCATCACCATGCCACCGGGTGAGCCGGCATTGGTGGGCAAGCCGGCATTACAGGCGTGGATGGAGGCGTTCACGTCCCAGGTCACGGCCTCCGTCTCGTACGCGCCGACGGACATCGTAATCGCAGGCGATCTGGCGGTCGAGTACTACGAGGGGACCCTAACGGCGACACCGGTGGACGGAGGAGACTCGGTCACCGAGGCGCTCAAGGGCATTCATGTCTATCAACGTCAGGCCGACGGCACCTGGAAACTGACGCACGATGTCTGGAACCTGAACGGGCCGTCCGGCGACTGACGGTTAGGCCCCCGGCAGATTCGTCCTGGTTGGCTGCAACGGCCCGGCGCATTTCGAGAATTTGTGGCGGCGCTGACCCAACAACTGCCGTTCTGACAGCCTGATAGAGGCCCTGCTCAGGGGGCCGATGCGGCGACTCGTTCCAGGACGGGACAGGAACGAAGCTTGCTCTTGTCTCGTACAGACTAGGTAGAACGCCGTTTCCTCAATCTGCATGAGACTGGGAGTGCTATGAGCGCCTGGCTCCGTTTGCCCGCCGCCCTGAACCTCGTCTTTGCCTTGCCCTCTGGGCTTCGGGCGGGACGTGCGGCTGGGATTGGCCTGGTGCTGCTCGGCTTGGTCCCCCGGGTTGGCTGGACCTCGCACCCCTACCCGCCCCCGAGCGATCTCGAGGAGAAGCTCAGGCAATGGTACGCCGAGGCAGCCAGGATGGCGCCCGGCGATTGGGGAATCGCCGTTGCCGCCGACAACGGAAGCCTGCTCTGGAGCGTGAGACCAGACCAGGCACTGATCCCCGCCTCCGCCGTCAAGCTCTTCACCACGGGGTTTGCCCGAACGGTGCTAGGGGCCGACGCTCGACGGTCAACCCGGATCCTCGGCAACGGGTTCGTCGATCCGGCCACGGGCGAGTGGATCGGGACCTGGGCGCTCCAGGTGAACGGCGATCCATCACTCGAGCGCGCGAATGGGAACGGACCGAGGCTGGTCTATTTGGCCCAACAACTCGCGGCCCACGGCGTCCGCCGGCTGACCGGGCCATTCGAGGTGCAAAGCGCGGCCGGGCGGGCCGAGGCCTGGTTCCCGGCTGAATGGTCCGATCGCCATCGTGGACGGCTCTTCGCGCCGCTGGTTGGCCCCCTCACCGTGCATGAAAACGTTGTGCGCTTCAGGATCCGTCCGGGCAGGAAAGTCGGCCATCGAGCCCGACTTGCCACGGTATCGCCCGATGGCATCGAACGCCTCATCGCCGTGAAGGCGACGACGACGTCCGGCCGTCGCTCACGGCTCCGAGTCCGCCCGGCGCCCGGTGGAGGTTGGGTCGTAACAGGACGAATCGGCGTCCGCTCACGAGGCCGTTACATCAGCGTCACCTCGGCCGAACCGCGCCTGGTTCTCGAGGCTGTCTGGGGTGCGGCGCTCGAGCAGGCCGGAATCGAATGGGACCAAAGCCCAGCCGGCCCACCGGCCGGTCAGGTGTTGGGTCCCGGGCTTATTCTGGCCGAGGTGCTCTCCCCGCCGCTCGATTCGATCGCTCGCGATGTCAACCGCCGAAGTCACAACTTGGGGGCGGAGCTGATGCTCCAGTGGGCCGCCGGATTAGATAATGGACCCGAGCTCCTAACCCAGCACGTTCAGTTCATCACTGGGCAACTCGATGGAGTTCACCTCGTTGACGGGAGTGGCCTCTCGAGTAGCGCCAGGGTGACCCCGCGGATCTTCGTCTCCTACCTGGCCCGCCTCCCTCAAACCGAGCAGGGCAAGAGCTTCCCGCTCCTGTTGCCCGCCAACGGCACCGGTACCCTCAAGCAGCTTCGGGGAGACCTTCCGGCGAAGGGGGTCCTCCGCGCGAAGACAGGAACGCTGCGCAACGTTTCCACTGTCGTGGGGTATTTGGGCCATCCCGAGGGCGTGCTGCTGATTTCCCTCATGTACAACGGATCTCGTCCTTCCTCCGCCCGCCGGGCGCAGCTGCAGTTAGTGCGGGAGCTCGGAGCAGACGGCATCGTTGTGCCGTCCGAGTGGGAAGAGGAATCGCCCCGGTTTGGTGGCCGGGGCGATGGATGGGCAGAGCGAATCCGCCACATTCAGTAAGACACCTGCTAGAACACGACGTGGGCCAGCTCGACCCCTCCAGGCTCGGCGCCGGCTTCCTCCATCGGTTCTATCGTGAGCGACGCGCCCATCACCTTCCCATGGGGGCGTTCCAGCGTGACCAGGACCGGGGAATCGTTGGCCACCGGAACCTCGGTCCCTTGAAGCTCGCCGTCTTCCGTCAGGAACCAGAAGCGGTAAACCTCACCGTTGGGAGCCGGCGGCAGCCCGTGGACCACCACGTTGCAGCGGCCCGTTTCGGGACTGTCGAAGATCACCAATCCGGCGGTCGTTCCCTCGGAGACGATCGATGCTTGGTGGATCACCTCAGCCCGCTGGAACGTCGCCAGCGCACGCTCGCTCTGCTCCACTTGGGCCATCAGATCTGCACGTTCGGAACGGGCCGAGGCCCATATCCCGACTGCGAGTACCAGCGACGCTGCGGCGGCCAGCGGGTAGACCCAGCGGTCCCATCGGCGCCGTGGGTGGAGCACGCTCTCGATGACCTGGCGCTTGAACCCTGGTCGGGGCGGGATCGGCTCGACCCCGAGCGGAAGCCACGCCAACTCCTTCTCGATGGAGGCGACCTCCCGCGAGCACTCGTCACACCGCGACAGGTGATCGGCAAAGGTGCGACGCTCTTGTCTATCGAGACCGCCGGCCACAAACGCAGCGCGATTCTCCTCATACCATTGATGTGAACTCATAACACCCAATCCTTGAGCGATGACAGCCTGATGCGAAGCTTGGCGATGGCTCGCCCGAGCCGCGATTTCACCGTACCCAGCGGGATCTCCAACATGGTCGCGATCTCCGAGTGGGTCAGGCCCTCGAAATAGGCCAACTGCACGACTCTGCGCTGATCGTCGGGCAGCTCGCTGAGGGCCGCCTTCACTGACTCATGCACGTGCCAGCCGGGGCGACCCGCCTCATCGAGTCGCGCGGGCTCGGTAATGCTATCCTCCCGGCCTCCGGCCGCTGCGAGGCGCTCCGCCTTACGGCGGAGTCGCCCGCGCCGGCGGAGCCGGTCGATCGCACGATTACGGGCGATACGTAACAACCACGGCATCAACCCCGGGTAGTCACCCCGGGCCTCGTGAATCCGATTCCATGCGATCGTGAATACATCCATCACGACCTCTTCGGCCTCGTCGCGATCGCTCAACATCGACTGGGTTACACCCAAGAGCCATGGGCTGGCCACGTCGATGAGTTCCACCAGGGCTTGTTCATCGCGAGCGATGAGTCGTTCGCGCAGCGAGTCACCCCGCAGCGCTCGTAGCTGAGTGCGCTCGGGTTTGACCGCGCGCTCCGTGTGCTCTCGAACCATGTTCGTCCGCCGGGATCCAAAGGGGACCGTCTCGTAAGCCCCGGTGCCACGGCCTGAAGAATCGGCCTCGGCCCGTGGGGCGCATACGCGCCTCTGTACTCAGTCAAACGCGCCGGATGCAGGGGCGGTTCCGCTTTAGCCCGGTCGAACGGCCCCGAGACGGCTCGCAGCCTCCTGGAGAAGGTCCGCGGTCTTACAGAAGGCAAACCGGACAAAGGCACGCCCATCCTCCGGGCGGCTATAGAAGCTCGACCCAGGGACCGGTGCCACCCCGACATCCCGAGTGAGCCAATGGGAGAATTCCACATCCGAGCGATCACTCAACTCGGAAAAATCCGCCAACACGTAGTAGGCCCCCTCCGGGAATTCCAGTCGGAAACCGGCGTCAACCAGCGCCCCACACAAGAGATCCCTTCGGGCGCGGTATTCCGAGGCGAGTGAGAGATAGTACGACCGGTCAAGGCACTCCAGCCCCACTGCAACCGCCTCCTGCAGCGGCGCCGGCGCCCCCACGGTCAGGAAGTCATGAACCTTGCGGATGGCGTCGGTGAGGTCGGGCGCCGCGACGATCGTACCGACGCGCCATCCGGTAACACTGAAGGTCTTAGAGGCACCGCTGATCGTAACAGTGCGGTCCTGCATGTCCGGCAGTGTGGCGATCGGAATGTGCTCGCCCTCGTAGTAGATATGCTCGTAGATCTCATCGGTAATGGCGAAGGCATTGTGCCGGATGCACAGCTCGGCAATCCCCGCCAGCTCGTCGCGCGACAATACCCGCCCCGTGGGATTGTTGGGTGTATTGACGATGATCGCCTTGGTCTTCGGTCCGAAGGCAGCCGCGAGGCGCTCGAGGTCCAGCTGTTCGCCCGGACGGAATGGGACGTACACCGGTCGAGCATCGCACAGAACGGCATCGGGACCATAGTTCTCATAGAACGGCTCGAGAATCAC
>JABDII010000075.1 GCA_013003805.1 Gemmatimonadales bacterium | reverse complement strand
GCGCCTCGTGCTTTGACAGGATCGGTTGTATCAGGCGAACCACTCGCGGTAGAGATCGGGACGTCGGTCGCGCCAGAAGAGCTTCCGCGCGTGTGAGGTTCGGCACTGAGCGAGATCCACCTCGACGAGGAGGAGGTCCTCTTCGAGTTGCTTGGCGCGGGCGATCATGCGTCCGGATGGGTCAACCACAAACGATTCGCCGGCGAAGGTCAATCGTTCCTCCTCGCCGACGCGGTTACAGAGTGCCGCGAAATAGCCGTTCTGAAACGCCGCTGTCCTGACTTCTGCCTCGTAGAGTCCTTCCGGCCACTCGTCCACTGAACCCGCCTGAGGGATGACCACAAGCTCGGCCCCTGCCAGGCCCAGCGCCCGCATGTATTCCGGATAGTGACGATCGTAGCAGACGGCCACTCCGACGGGTCCAATTCTCGTGCGGTACACGGGTGCCCCGTGGTCTCCGGGCGTGTAGTAGGCCTGTTCGTGAAAACAGGGATACTCGGTGATATGGACCATGCGGGTCACGCCTAGGATGGTGCCGTCGGTGTCGATGACGGGGGAGCTATCGTAGAAGTGGCCATCCCCGGGGTCGGATTCATAGAGGTTGAAGACGGTCACGAGCTCGAGTTCGGCTGCCTTCCGGGAGATCGCACGCGTGGTGGGCCCGGGGATCGGCTCTGCGACTTCGCGAGCCTCTGGCGCCGCCGGGTGTTGCGGGAAGAAGCGGTCGATAGCCAACTCGGGGAATGCGACGAGGGCGGCACCCGCAGCCTTGGCCTGGGTCATGGCCCCAAGCGCACGCTCGAGGTTGGCGGATCGATCGGGCGTGCATGCTTGCTGAATGAGGGCCACTTTCATGACAATACTCCTCGGATTCATCCCGCCGAACCCCCGACGCGCAGGGTCAGTCTAGTCTGCTTTCGCAAGGGCAAATGTACTCAAGCACAATTTTTCTTCATATGAGCTTCACCACCTCCAGCAGGGATCCCTGCTAGGTTGGCTGGAGCCCACAATATGAGACGCATGAGGGGAGGGTAGCAGGAGGTGCCTATGGTTATGAACGAAATTGACTTAGACGAGGCACGGAACATCGGCAAACGGATCGGGGTCGATTGGGACGCGGTGGATCTCAAAGAGTTCCGTAAGGGACTGGAGGTCGAACTCGAGCACGGCTCTCGGGATCCCCAGACCAATATCACGAACGACGATATGGTGCTCACCGGGAAAATCGCGTTCGCTCACTTGAAGGAAGTGCCCGACTACTACACCCGGCTGGAGAAGATGGAAGCGGCGGCCTATGCCTACTGGGATACGAGGAGGACCAAGGTGTAGGTACGGAGGCTGAGCTACCGGGTTGACGGTCAAGCCCGGCGGACTTTAGGGGTCGCCGGGCTCTCCTGTTGGGGTTGGCCGGGACGCCGATGGTCCTCGCAGGGACCCGATCCCATATTGTGAGGTGGCCCATTCACCAGCGGAGCATCCAATGCGCGTAACCCGCCCGGCGGTCGCGGCCCCATTCCTGCTGTCCGTGCTTCTGGGGGGGTGTTTTCTGGCCGCGGCCGGCGCCGGCGCTGGAACGGGGATCTACTTCACCTCACGTGGTGCCGAGTCCTTAGTCGAGCTGCCGATGGACGGTCTCGTGGCCCGTACCCAGGCCGCCTTTACGGAGTTCGGTGTTCGCCCCGTTGGCGAGAATATCGATCACGACGGCGATACGCGGGAATTCCGTGGTACGAAGGAGGATCTCGACGTTACGGTGAAGTTGGAGCGGAAGAATTCCGGCACGACCCAGGTCGAGGTCACCGCAAGGCGCAACCTGGTCGAGTGGGACAAGGGGTTTGCGCAGACTCTCTTAGCCCGTATCGCGGCTCCCTGATCGAGCTGGCGTGCGGACACCGAGCCTCCGCCCCCGCCCCGAGAGGCTGGCATGGTCGAATACGCATTCTTGAATGTCGGAGCAGGCCTCAAGTTGCTCGGGGCCCGGGTCATGAATTTCGCTGCCGGAGTCGACTGGACGAGCGTGGCCCTCGTGGTCGCGGTGCTGATTCTCCTGCGCCTCGTGTTCGGCGGCCGGAAACGCCCTGTCTAGTGCATGCCGGGCTTATTCCTACCTGGCGACACAGGCGGCGTACTTGGCCGGCGTGTGGCTGATCAGGCGCCGCTCCGGCGAGGTCTGAGTGACACGCGTCAGGTACTCACCGGGCTGGTTGAGTACATCGAAGAGTTTGTGTTGTCGTGCGACTTCGAGTGTGCTCTCCTGTGGAATCCGCCAGGTAAGCCCAAGCCCGAGACTGAAGCGTTGGCAGGCGCGCTCCGCCTGGATGTAGAGATTGAAGTCTCCCACGAAGATCCACAGCAATCCGGTCGCTTCCTCCTTCCAGACGAGAAGCTTCCCGCCAGTGCGCGCGACGAGCCTCCATACTACGGGAGTTGGCTGGTCGAGTTCGCTGAACTGCCCGGTTGCGGGAAGGGGTTCCACCCGGCGTACCGTCAACTCGTAGCCGAAGATCAATGCGCATTCGTTGACGCGGGCAGCCACCGTACCGCCTAACCCGCAGGTCCGGACTTGTTCCTGGCTCGAGACGACACCGGCTGGCAGCGTGCTCGCCGCCACTGCTAGAGCCATCAACGTCAACCGCCGTGCTTTCCAGTCCATCTTCAATTCTCCTCTATCAGCATCACCGATCATCCCGAGTAGAATGGTCGACGGGAATTGGGCGTGCAAGAGGCACGCCGGGGCACCGGGCCTCTGGAGGGCTCGCTTGACGGCTTCCCGTTCGTGGCCTAGGCTTTCGGAGGAGACCCGGCGATTGGCCGGTGTACCCAAGGCCCAGGCCGCGTGGCAGGGGTCTTGCCCTGGCCATTAGCCGACCAGAAGGAAGGACATGCGCATGATTCGGAAGGTCATCAATATGGGGTCGCCAACGGCCGCTTTGGCAGTTGCCCTCATCCTATTTGGGATCGCTCCCGCCACAGCCATGTCGCAGCAGCGCGACAGTACCGCGATGGCCCGGGAGCGCGATATCCGGGAGCGGGTCGACTATATCAACCGCCAGCTCTTGGCGTACCCGGCCCCTGCGAACCTCGGGCGCTATCAGATCGATCTCTTGCCCGGCGGCAAGCTCACTATCGACACCCGGGTGACCGATTCGTCATACCGGCACCACGAGGCGTACATCGAGGACATCGGCAGCGTGCACACCAACATCGAGAGCCGTGATCCACCCTACACCACAATGCTTTTCGTGTGTAAGGGGGGTGACTGCTTCGTAGTGACCGATGGCCGCGACATCGTGGGCGCCTCGGATCGTGGCGGCTTCGATTTCGCTTTTGATCGTCGCCTCGCCCGCCAGATCGAGAGCGCGGCTGAGGAGTTGCTCGAGCTTGCCATGAACGATGCTACCTACGGCCCGCCACCCAGCGGGAGGAATTAAGCCCACTCGGGTGGCGCCAGGCCCTCCCTAGCCGACTCACGATTCCGGCGTACATTCTCTGCTATGGCAGACGATCACCCCATCCGTGAGGCGTGTCTGCGTCCGGAATTCGCGGATCTGTATCCTGCACTCACACCGGGCAAGTGGGAGCCGGCCACGACGATCGGCGCCCGCATCTTGATGTGGCAGCTTCGGCAGCCGGGGCCGGTCGACCTCGGCGATCGCCTGTTGAACAGTCTGCATTTCGAGTTCCGGGGTGGCGTGCCTGCGGGATACCGACGGTATGGCGTTCGGACGCGTCGGGAGGATCATGCGGCGCGGAGTACCAAGGAAGAGCGGGGCTCCAAGGAGCAGTAACACGCGCCATCCCCACATCCTCGGCATAGACGACGCGCCGTTCGATAAGCGCCAGCATACACCGGTCCCCATCGTCGGCGTGATGATGGAAGGGGCCGCCGTGGTCGAGAGCGTCGCCATCGGGGCGTTCCCCGTAGATGGCGACGACGCGACCGCTTACCTTTCCCAATGGATCGCGGAGTTCCGGTTTTTCCAGGCGGTCCAGGCAGTCATCCTCGGCGGGGTGACCATCGCCGGGCTCGGCTTGGTCGATGTCGGCCATCTCTCTCGGGACCTCGGCCGTCCCGTCTTGGTCGTGACTCGCCGCAGTCCCAGAGGTTCAGAACTCGAGCGTGCCCTCCGCGCCGCCGGCTTGACCGACCGTCTTCCTATCCTCGAACGAAGCCCCCCGGCGGTGCGCATGGCCGAGGGCTTGTACGTGGCTCATGCCGGGATCGAGGCCGAGGAGGCCGCGCGGCTGTTGCTGTGGACGCTGGGCAAGTCCCGCCTGCCTGAGCCGCTCCGTGTGGCCCATCTGATCGGTCGCGCCGTGGTGATGGGAGAGTCGCGCGGCAGAGTCTGAACCTACGTCGTCGTCACTCGCGAGGAGCGGTCATCATGGCACTACTCATTCAACACGGCGAAGTCATCACAGCAACGGACCGATACCGGGCCGATATCTATTGCGAGGACGAGACGATCACCCGAATCGAGCCGGATATCCCCCGCGCGAGCCTGCCGGGGGAGGTCGAGGTGATTGATGCGGCGGGCCAGTACGTCTTTCCAGGCTTCATCGACCCTCACGTCCACATTCATCTGCCGTTCATGGGAACCCTGGCAAAAGATGACTATGAATCGGCGAGCCAGGCTGCACTGGTGGGAGGCACCACAACACTCATTGAGATGATCTGCCCAGGGCCTGCGGATGAACCTCTGGAGGCATTCGAAACCTGGAATGCCAAGGCGGCACCGCTTGCCGCCGTCGACTACACGTTCCACATGTCGGTGGTGCGATTCGACCCCTCGGCCCAGGCCCAGTTCCGGGAAATCGTGACCCAGAAAGGCATCCCCTCGTTCAAGGTATTCCTGGCCTACAAGGGGGCTCTGAATCTCTCCGACGAGGACCTGTTTGGCACGCTGTCACTGGCCAAGGAGCTCGGCGTCATTGTAACAGCGCATTGCGAGAACGCCGAGGTCATCGATGCCATGCAACGGACACTCGAGGGGAGTGGAAAGACCGGTCCCGAATGGCACTACTACTCGCGCCCTCCGGTCGTCGAGGCGGAAGGCGTACATCACCTGGCAACGTTCGCCGAGCTCACCGGGGCGCACATTTATACGGTGCATACCTCGTGCGACGCATCGGTCAGGTCGGCTCTCGAAGCGCGCTACCGAGGCGTCGATGTGTGGATCGAGGCCGTGGTCCCGCATCTCGTGCTCGACAAGACGTATGCGGAGCTCCCGGACTTTGAAGGCGCGAAGTACGTCATGTCACCCCCGCTCCGCGAAAAGCACAATCAAGCGGTGCTGTGGAATGGCCTGCGCCAGCGTATCATCAGCACGGTCGGCACGGATCACGCGCCGTTTGACTTTGCCGGTCAGAAGGAAATGGGGCGCGAGGCATTCACCAAGATCCCGAACGGGGTTCCCTCGATCCAGGAGCGGGCAAACCTGGTGCACACCTACGGAGTGGAGCAGGGGCGTATCGACCTCCAAACCATGGTGGATGCTCTGAGCACGCAAGCCGCGAAGTTATTCGGCATGTACCCCAAGAAAGGCACGATAGCGATCGGGAGCGATGCCGACCTCGTCATCTTCGACCCGGCACACCGAGGTGCCTTTGCCTTGGAGACGAGTCTCTCCAAAGTGGACTACTGCGCCTACGAAGGTTGGGAACAGAAGGGCCGCCCAACCACCGTCACTGTGCGTGGTGAAGTCCAGGTACGAGACGGCTCTTTTGTCGGGCGGCTTGGCAGCGGCCGGCTCATCGAACGCGAGCCGACGCACTTCTAACGCGGCGGGAAGCGTTTAGCAGTGGTGACAGCGAATCTCGTCGAAGATCAGATCGCGATCCCCGTCGCTCATGGCGTAGTCCAATAGAACGCGGAGCGCCTTGGCTTCATCGGCCAGGGCGTAGCTCTCGACCATTTCTTGGAGCCACGCCAGCTGATCCGGGTTGATCTCGAAGGAGTGTTCAACCTTGGTTCCACCCATCGTCAACTCCCGCGCTTAGGAAGTTTCTGGTTGAGGATGAGCCATGTTACGCGCGAATGGGGTGTTTAGGCAATAGGCCCCCTTGGCTGGGGCCGGTCTGGAACTTGCCTCCCGATTGCGATCCACCGAATCTCGTTCCACCAAGCGGGGTTGGCCGTGTCGCGCCGGCTTGCAAATCGCCGGAGTCACCGAATCTCGCAGGAGCCTGGAGTGGAGGTCCATTATGCGCCAGCTCGCCTTGCAGCGTGTACTCGTGCTCACCCTCATGGCATCTGTCGCCGGCTGCGCGAGCGCCGGGAAGCGGTACGAGCAGGGAGCCGAGCTCGAGGCCAAGGGTCAATATGCCGAGGCCTCGGAGCGCTACATCCAAGCGCTGCGGAAAGACCGAGCCCACGGTGAATCCCGCGAGCGATTGTTGGAGGTTGGGCCCAAAGCCATCGCCGAGTACGCCGCCTTGGCAGGGTCGGAGGGCGAGGCAGGGAATCGGACTCGCGCCGCCGACCAATACCTCACGATTGACGCCCTCTTGTCGAACGCAGCAGCGGTGGGTGTCGCGCTGCCGATCGCAGAGGAGTATCACACCGATCGCCGATCGGCGATGCAGGCGGCGGTCGATCAGTTGCTCGATAGCGGGCTCATGGCGGAGGAGCGCCGGAACTTCGCGGACGCCATGCGGGGGTACGACCGGGCCGACCGCTACGAGCCCAACGGCGAGCAGCGCTCCCGGCTGTTCGATGCCAGAGTCCGGACCGCCGTCGAGTGGGCGGAAGCCGACCTCTCGGCACGGAGACATCGTGCGGCGTTGGCGCACGCGGATCAGGCGGTAGCGCTTCTTGGTGGCCCTGATCGTCCCCAGGCTCAACGCGCCCTGGAAGTCCGGGCCGCGGCATTGGAGCAAGGAACCATCTTTGCCGCCATGGCGCCGCTGTGGCGTACGGATGAGGCGGCGCAGTTCCTTACCGAGGGGTTCCTTCCGGCGTTGAACGACGAGCTCGAGCTCCATCACTGGACCGAGCCGCCGCTCTTCATCGCCTCCGTTGACCCGGTGGCCGTACGGAGGGAGCTACGGCGCCAGCGATACAATCGGTCGGTGCTAACGCCCCGCGAGGCGGTGCGGGTGGGACGAGACCTCGAGGCCGATTTCTTGGTCACGGGGGAGATCGGAATCTTCACCCTCACCGAGCGCGACGTCCGACGGGAGGTCCAGAAGGTCAGTACCCGTTCGGGGAGGGACACGACCTACACCATCGAATCGGGCACCGTGACGTATCGCGTCGAGATCACGTATCTCGTGATCGACGTACACCGCGGGCGCGAGGTACGGCGTTCCAGCGTGGACGTTTCCGAATCCGGTGGTTTCGAGCGGGGCGTGTACAGCGGGAACCCGAGCGATCTCGTCCTTACGAGGAATGAGCGCCGCTACTTCGACCCCGAACGCCGGCGCGATGCCGAGCAGGACCTCGAGGAACGGGTGATCGCCAAGGTGTCCGCTCGACTCGCCGAGAAGGTCTACCGCGACGTCCTCCGGTTTGTGCGCTAGGCAAGAGCCCCGCGGCGACTGGCCGGGGACGGGCCGTAGCCCTAGATTTCGGGCCTCCCCAGCAAGCGAGCCCCGATGCGACGCCTAGCACTTGCCGCCGTTCTCACCCTGGCTTTCGGCGTGGCCTCCACATCCATTCACGCCCAAACCCTCGAGGCAGGTGCGTGGTTCGGTTCCATGCAGCCTCCTGGGGACTCCGAGCCTGTACGGATCTCCTTCGAGGTGTCCCATGAGGGCGATGTCATGCGGATCATTGCTACGGGAGGCGACAACACATTGGAGCTCAACGAGGCCAGGTTCGAGGACGGCAACCTGGTGTACTGGTTTCAGCCTGGCCCCCGGGTCGATTGCGTGCTCAGGCCCACCGGCAAGGACACTTACGCCGGTGACTGCTCCGATACTGAAGGGATGACCGGCCAAATGATGATCACTCGGGATGAAACCCTGGTGAAGGACATGAAGACGGTCGAAGAGATGGAAGGCGGCGGCCACGCTGACGATGAGGATGATGACGACGATCATGATGATGACGACGATCACGATGATGATGACGACGATGACGACGATTAGCGTCGGCACATGACTGTGAGGCGCGGCGGGTGGCCTTGGTCACCCGCCGCATTATTTTGGCCCGCTTGAGGTCCCAGGCTGGCGCGTTACAATCTCGCCGCGCATCCTTCGAGGGAGACCATGGCCTTACTCGGGGAACCGTGAGCGCTAATCCCACCACTCCGCTGTCCGACCCGACGCGCATGCAGTTCGTGAGCGGCGGGCCCAGTTCCTACGGGCTGCCGCCGGATCTGATCGCGCGGGCCTCGTACCGGTTGGGTGTCGCGGCGCTGACCTACTCGGTGGTCTACTTGCTGGCCTACGGGTCAGTCAGGTTGACGGTGCCCATGCCCGGGCATGGGGCTCTTAATGATCTCCTCGCCGGGTCGTTCATCGCCTTCGCGCTCGTCATGTTCGCCCTCGTGCGGAGCGGCAGGATCGAGAATCGCATCCTACTCGACGTGGGCCTGATCTTCCAAGTCATCGGCGCGGCGGGCATTGAGGTAGGCGTTCTCTTCGTACCCGATATGGACTTCACGTACATCGGGATCTCGTGGACCTGTGTCTGGATCGTGATTTTCCCCCTGCTGGTACCCGCGACCATGGGCAAGGCGTTTCTGGCAGCGTTCGCCTCGGCATCGATGCTCCCGCTCGCGCTGTTGCTGCGGTCGGCGGGCGGCCTGGCATTCCCAAGCACCGATCAGCTGATCCAGATGCTCGTGCCGGGCTACATCTGCGTCGGAATCGCCATGGTGGGGCTGCGCGTCATCACCAGCCTGGGGAA
>JABDII010000050.1 GCA_013003805.1 Gemmatimonadales bacterium | reverse complement strand
CCTGTGGACCGTGGTCCGGTCGAAGGAGTACTCGCCCGAGGAGATCGCCACGTTCCAAGAGAACCAGGAGCGGGAAGGGTTCGCCAAGACGCTTCGAACGGCCGAGGAGTACGCCATCCACGGAGGCCGACAGATTCGCCTCGGCTGGATCTTCGCAGCCATAGGCGTCGTGCTCAGCGCTTGGCTGGCCCGAGCGGAGCTCTACCAAGTCATGGTCCTGTCGGTGGGAATCGGCTTCGTGGGGCTGCTTCTCGTGATCAGCGGGCTCATGCAACGTGGCGGACGATATGACAACGGCTTCGTCACCATCCTGAACGACTTCCAGGACATGCCCCACACCATGAAGCAGCTGGCCTGGGTGCAGTTCTTTTCGTGGTTTGCCCTCTTTGCGATGTGGATCTACACGACCGCGGCGGTGACCAGCCACATCTACGGCACCTCCGACACGACCTCGGCGCTGTACAACGAAGGGGCCAACTGGGTGGGCGTCGCCTTTGGCGCCTACAACGGCGTTGCCGCCCTGGTGGCCTTCGCCATTCCTGTCCTAGCAAGAAAGACCAGTCGGAAGATCGCCCACGCGATCTGCCTGGTCTGCGGCGCGTTGGGGCTCATTTCCATCATGGTCATCGCCGAGCCCCGGCTCCTGCTGGGCTCGATGGTGGGGGTGGGGATTGCCTGGGCCAGCATCCTCTCCATGCCCTACGCGATCCTGACCGGGTCGCTGCCCCCCTCGAAGATGGGGTACTACATGGGCGTCTTTAACTTCTTTATCGTGATCCCCCAGATCGTCGCGGCGGCCATCCTGGGCCTGTTCGTCGGGCGCTTCTTTGGCGGCGAGGCCATCTACGCCCTCCTCATCGGCGGCGTGTCCCTGGTGCTTGCCGCAGCACTGACGCTCCGCGTGGAGGATCGGGACGACGTAGCGGCGGCGGTTTCGCGGTGACGAACGATGGGATGGATTCACATCCAAGGGGTGGTTCAAACATGAAAAGCGTGATCCGTGCCGTGGCATCCCTGTGCCTGGGCGCTTTCTTCCTTGTCGCGTGCAGCACTGAAGATCCCGCCGCTGCCGAGCGAGGCCGGGATATCGCGTCGGCCAAAGCCGAAGATCCGGCGGTGTTCTGGAACAGCACCACGATCTACTTCCTCCTCACCGATCGGTTCGAGAACGGCGATCCTACGAACGACCTCGCCCTCGGCCGCGCGCAGGACGGAGCTGTCCTGCGTCACTTTCAGGGTGGTGATCTCGCTGGCGTACTCCAGAAGCTGGAGGAGGGGTACTTCGATGCGCTCGGCGTCGACGCCATCTGGATGACCCCGTTCGTGGAGCAGATTCACGGGAGCGTCGACGAGGGCACCGGGAAGACCTACGGCTTCCACGGCTATTGGACTCGGGATTGGACCGCGGTGGATCCGGCACTCGGCACCATCGACGACCTGCGGGCGCTGGTCGACGCGGCTCATCGGCGGGGCATCCGCGTTCTGATGGACGCCATCATCAATCACACCGGGCCGGTAACGCCCCTGGATCCCCAGTGGCCCGACGACTGGGTCCGCACCAGTCCGCGATGCGTGTACCGGGACTACACCACCACGGTCGATTGCACTCTGGTCGCCAACCTTCCGGACATCCTCACCGACCGCGACGATCCCGTGGAACTCCCCCAGCGGCTCCTCGAGAAGTGGGAGCGGGAGGGTCGCCGCGATCATGAGCTGGCCGAGCTCGATGCCTTCTTCGAGCGCACCGGGCTCCCGCGGGCGCCGCGCTACTACATCATCAAGTGGCTCACCGATTGGGTGCGCGAGTTGGGGTTCGACGGATATCGGATGGACACGGCCAAGCACATCGAAGAGGAAGTCAGCGCCGCGCTGAAATTGCAGGCCGAGCAGGCCTTCGCTGACTGGAAGGAGGCCCATCCGGATAAGGTCTTGGATGACCTCCCCTTCTATATGATGGGCGAGGTCTACAATTACGAACTGAGCCACGGCCGCGACTTCGACTTCGGCGACAGGACCGTCGACTTCTTCGACTACGGCTACGACGGCCTCATCAACTTCGGCTTCAAGCGCGAGGCCGCCGGGTCGATTGACGATCTGTTCACCCGCTACTCTCGAGCGCTGCGGGACGGGGAGCTGAGTGGGCTCGCGATCCTCAACTACGTCAGCTCGCACGACGACGGGTCACCGTACGATCCGAATCGGGAGGACCCCTTCGGTGCCGGCACCAAGCTCCTCCTCGCGCCGGGGGGCGCCCAGATCTACTACGGTGACGAGCTGGCCCGTCCTCTTCGGGTGGAAGGCGCCGAGGGCGACGCCAACCTCCGTTCCGTGATGAATTGGAGAGACCTGGAGAGTGGCGGAGTCACCGAAATCCTGGAACATTGGCAGAAGCTTGGCCGATTCCGCCAGGCCCACCCTGCAGTGGGGGCGGGAGAGCATCGCCAATTCCAAGCGGAGCCGTACATCTTCAGCCGCACGCTCGAGACCGACGCGTTGGTGGATCGCGTGATCGTGGCGATGGACCAAGGCGAGGGTCCCAGGACCATCCCGGTCTTCGACGTGTTCCCCGACGGTACCGAGCTAGTGGATGCCTATTCGGGGAGGACGGGCACGGTCGCGAACGGGGAGATCTCGCTGGTGACGGCGTCCGGCCTGGTTCTCCTAGGAGGACAACAGTGAATAGCAGAGTAGTTTTGACCCTGGTATCGCTTGCATTGCTGGTGGGCTGCACTCGGTCGAGCCCGCCAGAAGCCGAGGCACCGCATTTTCTCGTTGGCGGTGACATCTCCTTCCTGCCGGAGATCGAAGACCACGGCGGCACCTACTCGGATTCCGGCGGTGAAGGAGACCCGGTGCTCCTGATGAAGGAACACGGGTTCAACTCCATCCGGCTCAAGTTGTGGCACACCCCCGATGGCTCCTACAACACTCTGGATCAGGTGAGGCAGATGGCCGCGCGGATCGACGCGGCCGGGATGCACTTCTTCTTGGACATCCACTACTCGGATTGGTGGGCGGATCCGCAAAAGCAGATCAAGCCCGCTGCGTGGGACGACCTGTCCTTCGACGCCCTGGTGGACAGCGTCTATCAGTACTCCCACGATGTCATCGCGTCGCTTCGGTCCCAGGGGACGGTGCCGTCCATGGTACAGATCGGGAACGAGATCCGGCCCGGCATGCTCTGGCCCGAGGGACGGGTCGACGGCGACTACGACACCCCCGAGCAATGGGACCGCCTCGTGACGCTGCTGGAGGCGGGAAGGAGGGGTATTCTGGATGCGGCAGCGGCAGAGCCGCCCAAGATCATGATCCATTTCGACAATGGCGCCAAGAACGAGATATGCCGGTACTTCTTCGACCAGTTGGTAGAACGCGGGCTCGATTTCGACGTCATCGGCCTCTCCTTCTACCCCAAGTGGCACGGAACGCTGGATGAGCTGAGGCACAACCTCGCTGATCTGACGAGCCGATACGACAAGGACGTCTACGTGGTGGAGACCGCGTATCCCTGGACCTTCGACTGGCGGGATGAGCAGGGGAACATCCTCGGGTCGGAGGCGGATCTTCACGAAGGATATCCGCCCACGGTCGAGGGGCAGAGCGCCTTCCTCAGCGCCGTGCACACCATCGTGCGGAATGTGCCCGGCGGCCGCGGCCGCGGGCTCTACTACTGGTCTCCCGAGTGGATCGCGGTGGAGGGAGTCCCGTCAGCCTGGGAGAATGCCACCCTGTTCGACTTCGAGGGGAGGATGCTTCCCTCGATGGAAGCCTTCACAGGAAGGGATTGACGTAGTCCCGGTCGCGAAGGCATCGCGAACAAGGGGATCACGCTACTAGGTTGCAACTGATTCTGGCGTACGTCCATCAGGAACATGCTTCGTCGAATGTCCCCACCCCGTAGCGCGACGCTGCTCGTCGCAGGCCTGCTGGCAAGCACGGGCGCAAATGCACAAGTGGAAGAGCCGGAGATGCGTTTCCAGGCCGAGATCCACGGCCCCACCGCTATCCGGTTCACCCTTATCGGGGTCGACCGCCCCTCCGGCACCGCGGCCTATCGCCTGACCGACGGTCGGGATCGGGAGATTCCCATCGCGGAAGTTCTGCCCAGCACGGGAACCGAGTCCCTCGCGGTCCCGGAGCTTGCGCTTGATCCCATGCGGGTTCACTACCTGGAGCTACCCGCGCTCGGCCTCCGAGCATTGGTCCGGCGGGATCCCATCTTCCGCAACATCTACTCGTCCAAGCAACTGGGCGCGGCGGTATCGGACGATGGCGCTCAGACCACATTCCGTATCTTCTCGCCCCGGGCGCACGCGGTGCGGCTCCATCTCTATCGCCACAAAGACGACGCGCCGGGTGATGTTCTGCGCGTGGTGGAGCTGGCGAAAGACGACGACGGGGTGTGGGAGGCCACCGAAAAGGGGAATCTCCACGGCATGTGGTATGACTTCGCGGTTTTCGGTCCCACGGATCCCGGGAACTGGTTCTACGGGACCCACCCGGTCCACGTCTCCGATCCCTACGCGTTGGTCAACGATGACGCGATGGGCAGATCACGGGTCTGGCGCGATGGTCCGCCACCCCCCCCGGTGACGGGTGGTCGGCCGCGAATGGAAGACGTAGTGGCATACGAGGTCCACGTCCAGGACTTCACCGACCTCCTGCCGGTCGGGGACACCGAGACCGGATCGCTGCCCGCCATGGCCCGGGCGGGCCTGGTG
>JABDII010000040.1 GCA_013003805.1 Gemmatimonadales bacterium | reverse complement strand
CTCCTCGGTCGTGCGCATCACCATGGGTATGAGAAGGAGCGCCAGGGCGACACTCCCGGCAAAGGCCGAAAAGTGCTTTTGATTGGCAACGATTATCGCCCAGGCGAACACACCCACCACGATGGACGGCGTGCCATTCATCACGTCGGCCGTGAAGCGCGAGATCCACGCCAGTCGGCTCGCCGGGTACTCGGCGCTGTAGACGCCCGCCCCGATGCCGATGGGAAGTCCGAGCAGACACGCCGTCCCCACAATGATGAGCGTGCCAACCACGGCGTGGCCGACACCGCCACCGCTTTGCCCGGCCGGAGCGGGCAGCTTGACGAAGAACGCCCAATTGAGGCTGCTCGCGCCCTTCAGGATTAGGTTGAGCAAAATGAAAATCAGCGGCAGCATGGCCAGGATCACTGCCATCGCCATCACGCCGACCATGACGTTGCTCTTCAGGCGTCGGAGTCGTTGGCGGTTCATCGGTGGCTCCTCCCCGCCCGGCCACGACGCGTAACGCGCCAGATCAACAACCGCGCCCCGGCATTCACCAAGACGGTCACACCGAAGAGCACCAGCGCCACGTAGGCAAGGGCCGACAGATGGATGTCTGCGACCGCCTCGGTGAACTCATTCGCGATCGCGGCCGCCATGGTGTAGCCCGGCGCAAAGAGCGAAGCCGAGATGGCATGGCGGTTTCCGATCAACATGGTCACGGCCATCGTCTCACCGAGGGCGCGTCCCAGGCCGAGGATCACGGCCCCGATGAGTCCCGAGCGGGCGTACGGCACGATGGCGCTCGTGACCGCTTCCCAGCGTGTGGCTCCCAATGCCAAGGCAGCCTCGCGCTGGCTATTCGGCACGGCGAGCAGCACCTCGCGGGAGACCGACATGATGTACGGCATGACCATGATGGCGAGGATGATGCTCGCCGACAGCATGGACGGACCGTAGATCGTACCCTGGAAGAACGGCAAGAACCCCAGAATCCCCTGCAGGAACGGGAACACCGTGTGGCGCAGAATCGGGATGAGGACGAATATCCCCCACAATCCGTATACCACGCTGGGGATCGCGGCGAGCAACTCGATGATGAAGGCCGCAGGCTTACGCAGCCGCATCGGGGAGAACTCCGTCAGGTAAATCGCCACACCGAGCGAGAGAGGCACGGCCATCAACAAGGCGAGGAAGGACGAGACCAGGGTTCCCACGATGAGGGGAAACGCCCCGAACTCCTCGGTGACGGGGTTCCAGGTACTGTGGGTGATGAATCCGAGGCCGAATTCTGCTATGGCGAGACGCGAGCCCGTTGCCAACTGGAGAAAGAGAAAGAACAGGAGGAGTGGGACCCCGAGGGCGGCGAGCGATAGCAAGCCCTTGAAGATCCGATCGCCGTAGCTGGCCCGGATGAGTGAACTGGGGGGCGAGACGAGCGCCTCGCCCCCCCTCCCCAGAGTCGATTCAGCCATTCGGTGAGTCTATCCGCCCGATCCGTTTACTTCGTCACGCGAGTGTAACGAACCGGTCACGAACGGTCGGCCGCGATCAGCCCTCGATGGCCTGACCTTGCGCCTTGAGTTCGGCGATCCGATCAATGACCAGTTCGATCACCGGACCCGGCAAGGGCGCGTAGCCCAGCTCCGAAGCGATGTCTTGCGCCGCCGGTGAGACCATCCATGTCAGGAACTCCTTGATCGCTACACCCTTGGCCGGCTCGGGATTGTCCTGCTTTATCAGGAGCCAGGTGAATGAGGCAATGGGGTAGGCTCCGGGGCCGCTGGCATCGGTGATGGACACTCGGAAATCGGTGTCGGCGGTCCAATTGACTCCCGCCGCAGCTGCGGAGGCGGTTGTGAGCGAGGGCACCACCGCCTCGCCCACGCTGTTCATCACGGCGGCGTAGGCCAGTTGGTTTGAGAGCGCGTAGATGAGTTCGACGTACCCGATGGAACCCTCCAACTGCTTCACCTGCTGCGTCACGCCTTCGTTGCCCTTGGCGCCAATTCCGATGGGCCACTCGAGCGACTTCCCGGCCCCGACCTTGGACTTCCAATCCGGCGAGACCTTGCTCAGGAAGTCGGTGAAGATGAACGACGTCCCCGATCCATCGGACCGATGCACTACTACGATCTCAGCATCGGGCAAATCCACATCGGGATTGAACGCCGCGATCCTGCGGTCGTTCCACCGGGGAATCCGTCCGAGGAAGATCTCGGCGATGGTCTGGCCGTCGAGTGTCAAGCGGGTGTCGCCCAG
>JABDII010000600.1 GCA_013003805.1 Gemmatimonadales bacterium | reverse complement strand
CGACACGACCGATCTTTCGCCTCGCGGTACCACTCAGAACATGCATGCACTCCCCTGTCGATCGAGTCGCCTGCTGTGTGAGAGAATCGTCCTACCGCGGCTCTTCCTCGGCGGAATACCATTCCGCGTCCGGACTCACGGGTTTCGCCTGGTCCGGGCCGAGGTTTTCGGCATTGATATCCGCCACGATGAAGTTCTCCGGCGGGATGGGTGCACCCGCCAGGCGACGCAACATGGCAAGCTGCCCCGCGTGGGTCATGGCATCGGCGAAGGGACCCTGGAGCATCCGCGCGGGAGTTGTATCGCGGAGTGGCGTGCCCCGCTCCAGGTCTTTCCCCAGCTCCTCCAATACCGCATGGAAGCGAGTGATCTCGTCTTGGAAGCTGGGCAAGAGGTGTGGCCGGTAGGTCCCACCAATGAAATGCGTGCGGGCGTACCCGAGCACGCTAGTCATGTGGCGCAGGAGTTCGTGCGGGGTCCGGACCCCCGGCGCCGCTCGGAATTCGGGGTAGTCCGCCGGGGCACCCTCCAGCGCCTTCTGGGTCCGATACGCCAATGTGGCGAGGAAGTGCTTGAGCATCTGTCGCTTCTCGTCCATTCCCAGCTCCGGAAAACTCTGGCCCAGAACTCTGCCCCATTTATCCCGCAGGTCAAGTCACAGTCTCTCCAGGCCAGCACCCTTGTTTGACAACCTCTGTACCTCTCGTTACTAAGGAGGCTTCACATCCCTGGAGCGACACATGGTTCGATTCGTGGAATCGGCGTGTTTGGTTGCGTTGGTCTTCGCTCTACCCCATGGCTCAGCAGGTCAGGAGGTCGATGGCCCGCATGAACCTCCCCTTTCCACGATCCAAGCCAATGACAATCGCACACCTGCGGGAATTCTGAAAAACGGAGTCGTTCGAGTCGAGTTGGACGCTGCCATGGGAATGTGGCATCCCGAGGCTGACGACGGCATTGGCCTTCAGGTCATGGCGTTCCGGGAGCGCGGCAAGCCACTGCACATTCCGGGACCTCTCATCCGTGTGCCGGTCGGGACAGATGTCGAGATCAGCATTCGGAATCTCCTGAAGGAGCCGCTCGTCCTCCACGGGTTCCCGACTTCTGGTGGCGCCGACACCGTGCAGGTAGCAGCCGGTGAGACCCGCCGCCTTAACTCACGTTTGGACCATGAAGGCACATTCTACTACTGGGCGAGTAGCACTAATGCGACCCTCAAGCGGCGCAGCGGTGCCGAAACCCAATTAGCCGGCGCGATCGTAGTGGACCCGGCGGGAAGAGCCGTCGACGATCGCGTGTTCGTCATGACACGCTGGGATCAGCCTCCTGATACGACAGTATCACCTCCAACCGAGGAGCGCGTCGCCCTCGCGATCAATGGTAAGTCATGGCCGCACACGGAGCGGTTGACGTATGCGATCGGTGATTCGGTCCATTGGCGCTGGATCAACGCAACCGACCGCGCCCATCCCATGCATCTGCACGGATACTTCTTCCGGGTCGACTCCAAGGGAGACGGACGGGTGGACACGCTCTACGCGCCGCCCGCGCGACGGCTCGCGGTAACGGAGGACATCCGCCGCGGTCAGACGGCCACGCTGTCATGGCAACCGCCGTTCCATGCCGGCAATTGGCTGTTCCACTGTCATCTGAGCTTCCACGTGAGTGGAGACCTCCGGCTCACGCCCCCGGTACCCGACAGCGATGGCTCTCACGGCGATGCGCAGCACATGGCCGGCCTCGTCTTGGGTGTACATGTGGTGCCACGAGAGGGTCAGGCGACTGCCCTGCCGGCTCGCGGCACGCCCCGCCTCCTCCGCCTAGTCGCAGCCCCTATTCCTGGCCGCTTCGGGACCGTCGACGGCATGGGCTTCGCCCTTGAGGATGACGCCCGAGGCAACGAGCCGCTGCAGCATTCGGTCCCGGGACCGATGCTCCTCCTGACTCGGGATGAGCCGGTTGACGTGAGGGTCGTGAACCAGCTCTCGGAACCCACCAGTGTCCATTGGCATGGACTCGAACTGGATAGCTACTCCGACGGGGTACCCGATTGGAGCGGGTCTGGTGCCAAGATCGCGCGGGCGATCGCTCCGGGAGATTCATTCACCGCCGAGCTCACTCTCAAGCGTGCCGGGACCTATATCTACCACTCACATCTTCAGGACATCCGACAGCTGAGCCGGGGTCTCTATGGAGCGATTGTGATCCTGGAGCCGGGACAGCGGTTCGACCCCGCGACGGACCATGTGTTCGCCCTTGGGTGGGGAGGAGGTGATGAGGAGCCGCACATCGCGGTAAACGGCGACAGCACACCACCACCACTCGACCTCGCCGGGGGCACGACCCACCGGCTGCGTTTCCTGAACATCGCTCCCGCCGGCGGCCTGCCGGTTTCACTCAGCAAAGACTCGCTGCCGGTGACATGGCGGCCGCTCGCGAAGGACGGCGCGGACTTGCCGCCGTCTCAGAGCACGTCGCGTCCCGCGCGGCTCTTCATTCAGGTCGGTGAGACTGCAGATTTTGAGTTCACCCCGCCGTCACGAGGAGACTACCACCTCCGCATCGCGAAGCGTTCCATGCTGCTCCGGGTGCGTTGAGGGAGACTCAATCGCGGCGGGTCACGCCCCACGGTCCTCGGACTTCCGAGCCAGGAGCCGCTCGGTAAACTCCAGGCGCTCGTGGGTCTCTAACTGATCGCGTTGGAGCCGCTCGATCTCGTCGTGGAGCGCGTCGAGCTCCTCTTGCACCCAGGTCAACTGTTCCCGCTCGGCGCCTGCCTTGCCCTCGATGCGTCGGGCCAGGGCACGCCCGATTTCGGTCTTTCCCAGGAGCCAGACCCCGAACACCGTGACCGGGATGAGGGGGATCATGAGGGCGAGCACGCCTTCCATCGGCTAGCGATCCCGATTGTGACGGAGCACGGCGACGAGCGCGAGAAGGACCGTCAGGATGCCTATCCCGGCAACCATCCAGAACCACGACACCGTCGGGCCTTCCCCCCCTCCTCCTCCCCCTCCCCCAGCCCGCTGGAGGAAGAAGAAGGCGCCTAGGCCAGCAAAGAGAATCCCAAGCACGACGGCGATTGCGGCCCGCTGCTGCCTCGTGCCCCCGCGGCTTACCCCGGAGCCCTCAGACGCCAGCTGAACCGCTTGCCGGACGTCTTCGGATGTGGTGCCCGGATGGTTTTGCTGGAATTCGCGGATCACCTGGGTCAGTCGCTGGCTCAAGTCCCGGGCCCGAACGGTTACCTCGCGTTCAGGAGGTGGGACAGGCACAAACACCATGGGTCCTCCTACGCTGTTCCTCTCCGTCTATCGGTGTCGGCTCATACCCCGAGCACCGAGGCGGCGCGCTCGTACTCTTCGGGTCGAACGTAGACCACGTAGCCATAGCTGCCCTTTCCATCCGCAACACCGCTCGACGCATACACGTTCACGCCAGCCTCGTAGAGCCTGGCGTGAACGCCGGCGAGCGCGCCCAATTCATCATCGCCCTGTACCAACAAGGCGTGATGCGGACCGTCGAACGAGAGCCCGGCCTTGGTGGCCGCGTCCTGCATCTTGAGCGGGTCCGCCGGGAAGAGGGCGAGCTGGGTCAGATTCGGTCCGATCGGCACGGCAGTGAAGGCGAAGAGACTGACGCCGAGCTCCGCAAGCGTCGAGAGCAGCTGATACGCTTCCCCGGGGCGGTCGGTGACCGTGAGATAGAAGTAATCGGCACGACGAATGGTGGTGGGCATGACATCCTGCGCTTTCGTGAACGATGCTGTACCAATAACCGACGGCGGCTGAAGAAAGAATGAAAGGCCAGTGAGACCGGGGCAACCGCCTACCCCGTGGCGGCTCGACGGTGCCGAACCCGGCGCCGTACGAATCGCACCCCCATCCATCCCGCCCCCAGCACCACGAAACCCGCCAACATGGTACCTCCCACGACGAGCTTGGCC
>JABDII010000597.1 GCA_013003805.1 Gemmatimonadales bacterium | reverse complement strand
TTAGTGGCGGCGCCGGGGTCCACGTCCAAGAGCCGGGCGCCGTCGACCGTCTCGACCTGATCGGTGATCCGTCGGATCAGGTCCATGTCGCGCCCCTCGGAGAAATTGGGCACGCATTCGATGATGGGGCGAGATGACGGCATGGTCTCTTGGTTAAGCGCTATCGGCTATCGGCTATCGGCTATCGGCTATCGGCTATCGGCTATCGGCTATCGGCCGGGAAGATACATCCTACATCTGTTAGCTGTTAGCTGTTAGCTGTTAGCTGTTAGCCGATAGCCGTTAGCTGATAGCACTTACCTCTGCCCCTCAACCTTCACGGCGGCCTCATACGGCTCTCCAGGCTTGAGCAACGACCGGAGCCCTGGCCTCCGGCGCAGCACCAGGACCAGCTCCCGTGCCGGCGGGTCTTGGACGCCGGTCAGTATGAGGAAGGCGGGGAGGGATGCGTCGGCCGGCGGGGTGACGCGGTAGATCCGGCGTTGCCACTCGAACTCGACGTGATCCGGCAGCTCAGACACGCGCCGATCGATGAAGGTGTCGCCGTCCACGTCGAAGACGCCAAGTGCCAATTGCTCCCCGTCGAGGTAGAAGCCCGGGTCGAACGGCTCACCGTCGCGGCGGGCGAAGTTCTGTTCCGCAGCCCAGTCGTAGGTCTCGAGGTCGGCGGTACCGGCGCGCCACTCCAGATGATGGCGCAGCTCGTGGGTCAGCGTCTCCCAGGCTTCTTCTTCCCAATCGAACTCCTCGTCCAACTGGGCCAGGGCCGCGAACGAGCCGTGGTAGAGCACGATCCGGCTGCTCTCCGATTCCTCACCGCCTTCGTCTAGTGTCACGATCGGGAGCGGCACGCACTCGCCCAGGGTGAACACCCCGGGGCTCTCGGGATGGGGGACGGCGCGAGGGGAGACGGAGACTTGGGCCACGCCGCGGAGATAGTCGGCAGGTATGGCTTCGACGAGCTGGTGAATGAGGGCTTCGAATTCGGGGTAGGTCATGGGGCGTAGCAGTGAGGAGTGAGGAGTGAGGAGTGAGGAAGTGGCTCTGTCCCACTCCTTACTCCCTACTCCTTACTCCTTACTCTCATACTGCCTCCAGCGCCTGCTCCAGATCCGCCAAGATATCGCTGTAATGCTCCACCCCCACCGACAGCCGCACCATCGAGGGGCTCAAGCCCATGCGGGCTTGATCGTCCGGCGGCACGTCGGCGTGGGTCATGGTGCCCGGATGCTCCGCCAGCGACTCGGTGCCGCCCAGGCTCACCGCGAGCTTGACCAGTTGCAGCGCGTTCAGGAACCGGAAGGCGCCGGCCTCTCCGTCTTTCACCTCGAACGCGATGAGCGACCCGGGTCCCACGCACTGGTGGCGGTAGACCTCGAACATCGGGTCGTTTTCGCGGATGAGGCCCAGGTAGTGGACACTGGTCACCTTCGGGTGGTCGTCCAGGAAGTCCGCCACGTAGCGGGCGTTCTTCATCGCGGCGGTCATCCGCATCTTGAGCGTCTCGAGGCTCCGCATGAGGAGCCAGCCGGTCCAGGGGCCGGTCATGGTGCCCATGAAGGTGCGCAGCACGCGGATGGGATGGAGGGTCTCGGTCGAGCCGAGGCACGCACCGGCGATCAGGTCACTGTGGCCGCCGATGAACTTGGTGGCGGAGTAGAGCACCATGTCGGCCCCGTGGTCGAGCGGGTGCTGCCAGAGCGGGCCCAGGAAGGTGTTGTCGACCATCACGACAGGCCGCTGGTCTCCGCCCCCGGTCATGCCGTGAATCAGGTCGGACATGCCCTGGATGTCGACGATGTCATTGGTCGGATTGGCTGGCGTTTCGATCAACGCCGCCCGGACCGGGCGTCCGCCCACCTTCTCGGTCAACACGGGTGCCAGCTCCGCCGCAGGGATCCCCGCCTGGAACCCGATCGTATCGATGCCAAACTCGGGCAGGACGTTGGTCACCAGGTACTCGCTCCCGCCGTAGAGCGGCTCGCTGTGGATCAAGACGTCGCCCGGGCGGCAATAGGCCAGGAGGCTGGTCGCGATCGCGGCCATGCCGCTCTCGAACGTGATGGCGGCCTCGGCCTCGTCCCACAGGGTGAGCCGGTCTTCCAAGATTTCGAGATCGGGATTGTTGAGCCGGCTGTAGATGAGACCCGGCTCCTCCCCAGGGCCCGCCTCCCGGAGCCCGTACGCCAGCTCGAAGAAGGCCTTGCCCGCCTCGGCCGACTCGAACACGAAGGTTGAGTTCTGAAAAATGGGGCACTTGAGTGCCCCTTCGGATAGACGCGGATCGAATCCATAACTCATCATGAGGCTCTCGGGCCTCAAGGCGTGTGAGTCGATGGATTTTTGTTTGGGGTCGCGAGGCACGGCGGGCCATCCTGGGCTATTGGCTATTGGCTATTGGCTATTGGCTATTGGCTATTGGCTATTGGCTATTGGCTATTGGCTATTGGCTATTGGCTTTTGGCTATGCGAGAAGCTAACGCTGTTGACTCATAGCCAATAGCTAATAGCCTCTCACCTTGTCCCTCACCCACCCCACCACCCCATCCACTCCCACCCGTTCCTGCTCCATCGTGTCCCGATCGCGGACCGTGACCGTCTGGTCTTCCAGGGTCTGGCCGTCGATGGTGATGCAAAAGGGCGTGCCGGCCTCGTCCATCCGTCGGTAGCGCCGGCCCACGGCACCGCTCGCGTCGTAGAACGCGGGCATGGCGCGCTTGAGGTCTTGGTACACCCGCTTCGCCAGCTCCGGCATCCCGTCCTTGTTGACCAGCGGGAAGACGGCGGCCTTGATCGGCGCGAGCGTGGGATGAAGGCCTAGGACGACACGTTTCTCGCCCTTGACCTCTTCTTCGCGGTAGGCGTCGACCATGACGGTGAGGGCCACCCGGTCGGCGCCGGCCGAGGTCTCGACGATGTAGGGGAGGTAGCGTTCGTTGGCGGCCTGGTCGAAGTACTCGAGCTTCTTGCCCGAGTATTCCTGGTGCGCCTTCAGGTCGAAGTCGGTCCGGTTGTGCACCCCTTCGATCTCGTTCCAGCCGAAGGGGAACTCGTATTCGATGTCTTGCGCCGCGCGAGCGTAGTGTGCCAGCTCGTCGGGGCCGTGCTCGTGCCAGCGGAGCTTCTCCGGCGTGAGTCCCAGCTCGTGGTACCAGGCCATGCGCCATTCGCGCCAGCGCTCGAACCACTCGTCGTCGGTGCCGGGCTTGACGAAGAACTGCATCTCCATCTGCTCGAACTCGCGGGTCCGGAAGACGAAGTTGCCGGGGGTGATCTCGTTCCGGAACGCCTTTCCGATCTGGGCGATGCCGAAGGGGATCTTTTGGCGCGAGGCCTGGAGCACGTTCTGGTAGTTGACGTAGATGCCCTGCGCCGTTTCGGGGCGGAGGTACACCACGTTGGCCGATTCCTCGACCGGGCCCATGAACGTCTTGAACATGAGGTTGAACAGCCTGGGCTCGGTGAGCGACCCCGTGGTGCCGCAGATCGGGCACTGGGCGTCCGGGGTGCCGGGCGTGCCTTTGATGGACGCGTCGTCGGCCCGGAAGCGGTTTTTGCACTGCTTGCAGTCGACCAACGGATCGGTGAAGCCCGACACGTGGCCCGAGGCCTCCCACACCTTGGGATGCATGAGGATGGCGGCGTCTACCCCCTCGATGTCGTCCCGGGCGTGCACCATCGCCTTCCACCAGCTGTCCTTGACGGCCTGCTTGAGCTCAACCCCGAGGGGGCCGTAGTCCCAGACCGAGCCCAGCCCACCGTAGATCTCGGAGGATTGGAAGATGAACCCGCGCCGCTTGGAGAGGGACACGAGCTTGTCCATGAGTCCTTGTTCGGCCATGGCTGGGAGTCCCTAGTCTCTTGACGCTAGTCGTTAGTCGAAGGTGGCTGGCAGAGTAGTGGCAACACTCGGCGGCTCAAGATACCCGGACCGGCCGGGGGCGGGCAAGCTAAGCCGTTGGGACTATTGGGAGTTGAGGAAGGCTGGAGGG
>JABDII010000596.1 GCA_013003805.1 Gemmatimonadales bacterium | reverse complement strand
GATGAAGGTCGCTGGGTTCGTCGGCAGCGTCTTCCAAGCCGTCGGCATCGTCGTCGTCGTATTGCTGCTCTTTCTCGGCCTCCGAACCGGCGTCATCGTCTCCACCCTCATCCCAATGGCCATGATCATGGCGCTCTTGGTCATGTCGGTCTTCAGGATCGGGTTGGATCAGATGTCGTTGTCCGCCCTTATCATCTCCCTCGGGCTTCTGGTGGACAACGCCATCGTGATGTCTGAATCCATCATGGTCCAGATGGCGGCCGGCAAGAGTCGCCTGAATGCGGCGATCGATTCTGCCAATGAGCTGCGGGCACCACTCCTCGTGTCGTCGCTCACGACTGCGGCGGCGTTTCTCCCCATTTTCCTCGCCAAATCGAGTGCCGGGGAGTACACCGCTCCGATCTTCAAGGTCGTGACCATCACCTTGTTGTGTTCGTGGATCCTCGCACTGACCATGATCCCGCTGCTCTGCCATCAGTTCCTGAAAGTCAAGGAGCAGCGTGGCGAGGAAACCTTCAATTCGCCTTTCTATAGGGCCTACCGTGAGCGCCTTCTCTCGCTCCTCCACCATCGCGGCCTGACCATCTTCGGCATTCTCGCCCTGTTCATCGTCTCCATAGTCGCGATGCGATGGGTGCCGAACATCTTCTTTCCTCCGGGAGAGCGTGCAGTCGTAGCTGGAGAACTGGAATTGCCCTTCGGAACACCCATCGAGGAAACCGCCCGCACCGTGGCTGCGCTCGAACAGTTCATGCAGGACTCACTCATGGTCGGCGAGGACCGCCCGAATGGCGTCACAAATTGGGCCGCCTTCGTGGGCGAAGGCGCACCCCGGTATGTCCTACCGTATGCACCCGAGCCTCCGACCCCGGAATACGCATACCTCATCATCAATGGGACCTCGAGACAGGAAGTCGACCGCTTGATCCCACAGTTCGAGCGCTTTGCGTTTCACCAGCTCCCTGGCGTATCGGCAAAGTTCAAGGCGCTCCCCCTCGGCCCACCGGTCGATTGGCCCGTCGAAGTCCGGATCACCGGGACGGAGCCGGGGCAACTGTTCAGCCTCGTCGAACAGGTGAAGGCTCGGGTCGCGTCGGTTCCCGGCACCAGAAACATTCAGGACAATTGGGGCAGGCGGACCAAGAAGATCCTGGTTCGGGTAAACCAGCCACGCGCGAGGCGGGCCGGCGTGTCCAGCCGAGACGTGGCCATTTCACTTCAAACCGTCTTGTCGGGGTTCGAGACCACCGAGTACCGGGAGGGCGATAAGGTCATCCCCGTCACCATGCGGTCGGTGGCGGCGGACCGCGAGGACCTCGGCAAGATCGAGAGCTTGAACGTCTATGCCCAGGCGACGGGCCAGTCGGTACCCCTCAAACAAGTCGCGGACCTCGAGGTTGTGTGGCAGCCGGCGAAGATCATCCGCCGCGATCGGCAGTGGACGGTGACCGTGCAGGCGGAAGTCGATCCGGGAATCACCGCGGCCGAGATTGACGCCCGAGTGCTCCCGTGGCTTCAACAAGAGAGCGCGACATGGCCACCAGGCTACCGGTATGCGTTGGGCGGCGAGAATGAAGAGTCGACCAAGTCCGCGGCCTCGATCGCCGAACAGCTGCCGATCGCCGCCTTGATCATCATCCTGCTGCTGGTGGGCCAGTTCAATTCCTTCCGCCGGCCCGCCATCATCTTGCTGACCATCCCACTCGGCCTGATTGGAGTCGTCGCGGGACTCCTGATCGCACGATCCTATTTCGGCTTCGTCACCATGCTCGGCGTCATCTCGCTTGCCGGGATTGTCATCAATAACGCGATTGTCCTTCTGGACCGGATTCGGATCGAGATCGATGAACACGGTCTCGCTCCGCCGCAAGCAATCATTCAAGCGGCCCAGCAGCGGCTGAGGCCGATTCTGCTCACCACAGTTACTACGGTCGGGGGGTTGATTCCACTCTGGTTTGGGGGCGGGCCATTGTTCGAGCCGATGGCGATCGCGATCATCTTCGGATTGATTTTCGCCACGGTGCTCACTCTCGGGCTCGTGCCTGTTCTCTACTCGCTCTTCTTCCGTGTGTCGTTCGAAGACTTCACGGACAGGATGGGACAGCACTCCGCAGGCTAGGCCCTCGGCGTCCCTCCGCCCATGCCGAGAGTCAGTAGGCGCCGCGGGGCTCGTGAGTAGGATCGGCCATGGTGTGCACCATGGTGAGGAACCGCTTGGCCAGCTTGTCCAGCTCGCTCTCGCCCGGTTGATCGGTCTCGATCACGATCAGCGTGTAGTGCCCACCCTCGGCCTGGACCGTCATGGTGAGCGTCCCAAGCGTGCCGCTGAAACCGCGGCGGCGGGGCGTCTCTTCCATCGGCGTGAGCCGTGCGCCGAAGAATCCGGTGGCCCGCTCGACCACTTGATCCGGAGTGATGCTGGTGCGGTGGAAGTATTTCATGGGACTAGGAAGTAGGAAGTAGGAAGTAGGATGTAGGATGTAGGATGTAGGATGTAAGAGGAGCGGCGCGTGGAGACTGGAGGCTTGCCTATCATCCTACCCACCACCTCCTACCTCCTACTACCTGCACCTCTCACGCCTCCTGATAATACTCGATGCCCAGATGCGTAATCTGGTCCTCGCCCATCAGGTACCGCAACGTGTTCTTGAGTTTGGTCAGTTGAATGAACAGATCGTGCTCGGGGTAGAGTCCCGGCGCGGTCTGCGGGCTTTTGAAGTAGAACGAGAGCCACTCCTGAACCCCGCTCATGCTGCTCCGCTGAGCCAAGTCGAGCAGGAGGGCGAGGTCGAGCACCAATGGTGCGGCAAGGATCGAGTCGCGACAGAGGAAGTCGACTTTGATTTGCATCGGATAGCCGAGCCATCCGAAGATGTCGACGTTGTCCCACCCTTCTTTGTTGTCCCCGCGCGGCGGATAGTAGTTGATCCGAACCTTGTGATACAGGTCGCCATACAGCGCAGGATAGAGCTTTGGCTGGAGGATGTAATCGAGCACGCCGAGCTTCGATTCCTCCTTGGTCTTGAAACTCTCCGGATCGTCCAGGACCTCGCCGTCCCGATTGCCCAAGATATTGGTGGAGTACCATCCCGCCACACCGAGCATCCTCGCCTTGAACATCGGCGAGAGGACCGTCTTGATCATGGTCTGCCCGGTCTTGAAGTCTTTGCCGCAGATGGGAATCTGCCGAGACTTTGCCAGATCGTGGAGCGCCGGTGTGTCGACGGTCAGATTGGGTGCGCCGTTGGCGAACGGGACCCCCTCCATGAGTGCTGCGTAGGCGTACAGCATGGACGGAGCGATGGCCGGGTCGTTCTGGTTGATCGCCCGCTCGAAGGCTTCGAGGTCTCGATGGACCGGCCCCGGCGCAAGAAAGATTTCCGTTGAGGCGCACCAAATCATGACCAGACGGTCACACTGGTGCGTTGCCTTAAATGTCCGGATGTCTTCCCGGAGCGCCTCGGTGAACTCTCGCTTGTTCGCACCGGACTTGACGTTGGTCCCCTGGAGATTCTTGACGTAGGCCTGGTCGAAGACCGCCGGTATGGGCTTGACGCCCTTGAGAAAATCGGCGATGGGCTCGATGTGCTCGTGTTTGTCCAAGACCCCACAGTGGAGCGCCGACGTATAGGCGTCGTCCGGGACGGGGTCCCAGGCGCCGAATACGAGGTCGTCGAGCTCGGCGAGAGAAACGAACTCCTTGATGAGCGGTGTGCGCCGCTCAGTCCGCTTGCCCAGCCGAATAGTCCCGAGCTGGGTCAGCGATCCGACC
>JABDII010000565.1 GCA_013003805.1 Gemmatimonadales bacterium | reverse complement strand
CGCTAGCAGCACCCAGTTGATGTGGAGGAGATAGCCCGCGAGCATTGTCAGGGCCAGACCAGTCCGCAGCGCGAGCCCTGAGTGCAACACGAAGAGACCGGTGACGAGCGCCATGGTGTTGAACCCCGCGAGGAATGCCCCGCCGGTTCGCTTGGTGACGATCACGCTGACGAAACCGATTACGGCCATGCACTCGATCGCGATGGCAACGGCTACCCACATAGGGCACGTCCAGATGTTGAGGCGACTCCCTGCCGCGTTCCCCCAGGTGACGATCAATCGCTCGGCGCTACCGGCGGCGGGAAGAGCCCCAGCTGGGTCAGCATGGCGAGGTTATCCCACTCGACCCAGAGTTCCGCGAGCCGCCCATTCTCGACGCGAAAGATGCTCACGAACTTGCTCTCCGCCGACTTTCCGGTGGGTGGGAAGTCGCCCATCGGGCCTGTGAGGGTGCCGGCGTAGGTCGCGTAGGCCGCCACCTTGTCGTCTTCGGCGAGCAGCAGCTCGATCGTGATATGCTGATCGGGCATGCTGGCGAGGAACGACTCCTGGAGTTCACGGAACTCGGCCCGCGATCTCACTTGCATGTCGGGTGTGGCCTGGCTGTGCCGCCGGAAGTCCTCCGTCACCAACGAGTCCAGCGCGTCCCAGTCCGCAGCGTTGATCGCCGCGGCAAATTGACGTACCAAGTCCTTGTTGGCCTCGAGCTGGTCCGTTGGCGATGGCCCGCAGGCCACGACTGTGATCGCCAGGACCAGAGGGACAATGCGGAACATGTGAACCATGGTTACCCCCTTCGATCGTTGGTGCCTGGCCGCCCGGGGAAACCGAGCCAGGCTCGCCGCCTAGAGAATGCCTCCAGTTCCCAGGCCAACGCCCACCACTACGAACAGCACCGAGAAGATCGTGACCGGAATGATGTGCCACGCGAGCGATGGCAAGGTCTCTGCCCGGAGGTGCGGAATGATTCGCATGCGTGCATCGACTGCAAACGCCGCGGTGAGAAGCAAGAGCAGGAGCTTGACGCCGATGTGGGAGGCGACGTCGGTCTCGAAGCCGAACCATGCAGCCGGGTCTGGGAGCATGCGGAAGGCCAACCAGATTCCAGTCACAACTTGTATGACGAGCGCGGGAATGCCGACCCGTTCATAGCGCGATTCAAAACTGAGAATGAGCTCCGCATCGCGCCGGCGCAGCGCTTGTGGCAGGATCGTGATGGCAAGGACCAGGTGACCCCCGGTCCACACCGTGGCGCCGAGTACGTGGAGAATCAGCATCAGCTGGTACATGGTCTAGAAGCCACCACCCCCTCCGCCTCCGCCCCCTCCGCCCGACGATCCGCCGCTGAAGCCCGACCCGCCGGAACTCCTGGGCGAGGACGCCATCGTGCTGCCGGCCCGCGAGGACAACGCACTCATCCGCCCCGAGAAGTCGCCGGCGTTAAACGTGGAGAGATTACCCGAATACCACCGCGGCGGTTCGCGGAAGATGTCCTGGAACGCATTGGCCCATTGTTTCTCTACCCCGAAGGCCATGGCGAACGGCAGGAAACGCTCGAACATCTCGGGGGTACGGACCACTCGCCGGTACTTGTCCGACTCGACCCGGTGGAGAAAGTCCTCGAACCCGAGCACCCGCTCGCGGGCCCGGGCGCCGATCACGGTCCGGGCCGGCATGATGGCGCCGAAGACGACGACGATGAGCCCGACCAGCGCGCCGGCCACGATAAAGGGGACCGGAGTAAGGCTGAAGTTCGTCGCCACGATGCCGCCCACCACCCCAATGAGGACGCCTGCCGCGATGCCGCCACCGATCCACGCGCCCTGGACGACGTGCGGACGCCTTCGATAGTATCCGCGCGTGATGAGCCGGTCGAAGATACGACGCTTGATGCCCGGGAGGCTGGTGTAGAACTCGTTCTCGAGATCGGACAGCTCGACCGTGCTTACCCCCCCAGAGAAGACGCCGCTCAACACGCGTTGCTCGTGCGGAGCCAGCTCCCGCGCGTCGGCCGGAGGTTCGAGTCGATGGAACACGAACTCCTGGTCCTTGATGAGGCCCAAGAGTTTGCGTTCCTCACGTTCCTCGATCCGAAGATGACCCTGTACGGCGAGGTCGACCAACGTCGCAGTGATGTCCCGCATATCGGCCGAGTTGTCCATCAACGTGCCGGCCTCGGCGGGAGTGAGGTCCGCGGGCGGCTCATACTGAACGGGAATGGGCAGGGGCTTCGGATCGCGGCCGTGACGGCGCCACAGGGCGAACATGCCGAAGAACGCCACGATCGGCAGGCCCAACGGCCAGTTGCTCTGGAGGAACCCGACCGCGCGATCGGTCTGCGTCGGCTCGGCCACGAGCCCCTTGTTCCAGCCGATCACCGCCGTCAGCCCTTCGTGAAACTCGAGCCGGTGCGGCATCGCAATGCGGATGGTGGTCCCGTCCTGTTCCACCGATGCGTCGCGCGCGGTCGATCCGTAGACCCCGTTGAACGCAATCGCCCGGACCCCTTCCGCGCCGTTGGGAAGCGTGATGGTTGCAGCCGCGGCTTCGATCGGCACCTCCCACTCGTCACCGGTCACGTTCCAGTAGAGCTCGTCGTGGTCCTCGAAGAATCGGAGCCCGTTTTCTGCGCGATACCGGAGCACCACCGTCTTGGTCGCGTCCACCGCACCGGGGACCCAGATCTTGTACTTGAGGTAGTGCCGCTCGCGGCTGGTCTCGGTCTTGAGTTCGTCGCCACTCGCGTCGGTGACACTCACCAGCTTGAGCCGGAGCGTCCAGTTAAAGCCCTGCGGGGTGCGGTACTTGACGGGAATGGTTCGATAGATCCCGTTCCACTTCCCGGTGAACCGGGGTGAGATGGTCTCGGTCACGTCGATGGTGCCGTCCCGGTTAACGACAATGGCGGCATCGAATCGCTCGATGACGAACGAGCGCTGGGCGACGGCGGGGGTAGCGAATGCAGCTAGTACAAGTAGTGTCGGGACGAGTCTCACGAGCCTTGCTCCAGGTCGATGTCGGGCACGGCCCCCTCTGACCTGTCTTCGAGTTCGAAGAACTCACGCGGTCCGAAACGGAACGCGCCCGCGATCTGGTTTGAGGGAAACTGCGCGATCTTGGTGTTGAAGTCGCGGACGACCGCGTTGTAGTAGCGCCGGGCGTTCTGGATATGATCCTCGATCTCAGTCAGGCCTTCCTGGAGCGTCAGGAAGCTCCTCGCCGCCTTGAGATCGGGATAGGCCTCCGCCAGGGCAAAGATGTGGCGCACCGATCCGGCCAGGGCACCCTCGGCCGCTCCACTCGCCGCCGGGCCGGTGGCGCTTATGGCGCGATTCCGGGCGCTGACGACGGCCTCGAGGGTGCCTTTCTCGTAGCCTGCGTGACCCTGGACGGCTGCCACGAGGTTCGGGACCAAGTCGTGGCGCCGCTTGAGCTGGACGTCGATGTCGGCCCAGGCGTTGTCGGCCAGGAGCCGGAGCCGGGCGAGACCGTTGTAGGTGACAATCGCGAAGGCGACCAGCGCCGCCAACACGACGAGAACGAGCAGATCCATGGGTCGACTCCGATTGTGGCGATACGTGCTACGCTACTGCATGCGATGAAATGTAGTGCTCGTCGCGGTTTGGACGTCCTGGAGCACCAGGCTGTCTTTGCTCAACAGGAGGATCTGCTTTCGCTGGATGCCAAGCTCTTCCGATCCAAAATCGACCACCATCACATCGCCGTCTAGGACGTACGGATGTTCCTCCATGTCGAACTCGTAGAGCACCGTCGAATCTTGTATATAGAAGTCGAAGCTCGGGCCGCCCGACGTCCAAGCCCCCATCAACTCGTTCTTGTTGATTCCGCCAGATCCACTGACGCACCCGAGAACTGCCGCCGAGGCTAGAACTGAGAGAACCAGCTTACGCATGATGATCATCCTCGTCCTAGTTTGTTACTAGCCCTCGCTCACGGCCTCGCCTAGTCGACTTCGAGGACGCCTTCGCTGACCAGGACACTGGCTCCACCGATCCAAGTATTCGTAACGACGCCGTCGCGTTTCTCTGCACGTGCCTCGAGCACGCTGGGTCGCCCCATCTCTACTCCCTGAGCAATGCGCCAGTGAAAGCTGCCGTCGGTTGCTTCGTCGTAGTGGCCGAGCAACCCGGCGAGGGCGCAATTGGCGCTGCCTGTGGCGGGGTCTTCGGGAATGTTGTCCAGCGGCGCGAACATCCGAGCCCGAATATCGAAGTCGTCCGCACTGTTGATGTACAAGTGCACGTCGGGTGGCATTCCCGCGGAAATCAGGGCCCCGAGTCCTTCCATGTGGGGCCGTGCGCGCTCCAAGGCGCCGCAGTCCGTCAATTCCGCTATGAGGAACGCAAGGCCAACTGAGGCCACCTGGGGCGCATGGGTCCGGGTGACGATGTCGCCCGGGGTGAGCGAAACTGCGGCCGCCAAGGTCTCTGGTGCGGTGGTCTTGCCCACCGACAAGCGCTCGGGAGCCGCCAGCTCACACCAGATCGGCTTGCCAGGGCGCTTGTGAACTTCGATAGGAACTAGCCCGGCCTTCTCCTCGAATGTTACCGTGATCGTTGGGTCGATATTGCCAAACTCACCCGCGGTTGCGAGGACGAAGGCGGTTCCGATGTTGGGGTGCCCCGCAAAAGGCAGCTCGGCCGTGGGGGTAAAGATACGGACCCTTCGGCTATGTCCCATGGCTGGGGGGAATACGAAGGTCGTCTCGGAGAAATTGAACTCACGGGCTATCTGCTGCATTTGCTGGTCCGAGAGGCCTCTCGCATCAGGCAGGACCGCCAGTTGGTTGCCACCGAAGCGGGTGTCGGTGAAGACGTCGCAGATGTAGTAGCGGTAGCCCATATCAGGTCACGAGCCTTTCGCGCGCACCTCTAGACTCCGAACTGCTGTAGATGGTGATCAAGATGTTTGTAGGCGAGTACACCCCACTCAGCCGGCGTGGTGGGTCCGAAGGCAGGGTGGGTACCGGAGGCCTGGCCGCCACCGACTCGCCGAATCAGTTCGGTGCAGGCTGCCAGATCGGCGCCCCACGTGGCGGGACGAGCCGTTTGCATTTCAGGAACGGTCTCGATGCGCCCGCGAGGTATCGGAAGGGGGAGGTGCAGCACGATCCACTTGCCCAGGGTCCGGGTCACGAGACCGGGCTGACCGCTGGTCGTAAGGTCCCCCAAACCGACGCGCAGCTGATCCGACATATGGCACACCGCTTCGTGAGCCGTCATGCGGCCCCACTTGTTTGGCGCATCGGGCGTCAGCCGGTGCAGTCGGTCCGTTACGGCCTCGCGATCCGCTGCGTTCATGAGAGACAGCATGGCTAAGCTCGGAATCGTTGGTGCCTTCTAGGTGACGGACTCAGAAGACGGGCGCTGCTCCAACCACAGCCACACGGCGAGCGCGGCCGGGCCGAGGCAACCGAAGAGGCTCACCCACATTGGAACGACCACGCCGTTGACAGTGACCCCGATACCGAAGAGCAGGCGGAGCAAGTGGAGCAGTGCAACGAGTGAGAGGAAAACGACGGTCACAATGAGTGCGGGTTTCATGGTCGCCTCCGACCTAATATGATATGGACGCGGACCTGACATTTGCCACACACGCTGACGGGCGCCCTCGCCCGCCTGCTCACTATTCAACCCCGCAGCTGAAAAGGCCAGCGCCCCGGTAGGTGAACCAGGCTGTCCGAGAGCCCGAAGCGACTACGGATGTCTCCGGCTGGTTCGCTTGGGAGTTCGGCGCGGCCGGTCGAACAGATTGCGCAGCTCGTCCTTGGCGGCCTCGAGTCGGGCACGCTGCGTCGCTGGCACGTGCCGGCCCGCCCGGTTGATGTAGAAGGTGAGCATCGACATCGCAGATCGGAACGGGTCGGACTTGCGGCGCCGGCTCTGCTCGGCGGAACGCTTGAGCGCGCGCGCGATCTGGCGTGGATCCTCGAGGGTGAACACGCCTGGCTCGAGGTCCAAAGCATCACTGGTTTCGGTGACGCGCTGTGACCACTTGCGCTTGGCTCTGTCCACGTGAGCCCCCCTCGCGTCAGCTACCGTCTTCACACATGGGTGTCAGAATCTGCACGCCGGAGGAAGCGGCGGCCGCTCTGCCAGGTCCGCAGCGAATGATGGAGGAAGGTCGGCCGCCTCGAAGCCGTCCCGCACCGATCCTCTGAACGCTGTCCCGCCGTAGCCACTCGGATGCATGTGCGCCCGTACCCAAACGATCATGCCAGCCTCGACCGGCACCGGCTCACCGCTCCGGGTAAAGGGCTGCTCGTCCACATGGCTGTGCGACAGCACACGTCGGTAGAGCAACTGGCCGTCCTGGCTCGTGACCTCCCACCAATCGGCGTATTGGCCACACCCCGTGTCGGGGCTTTGGACTCGCACCTCGAATCGATAGGCGCCGGACTCGCCCGTGGCATGCACTGCCACGATGTCGGCTGCAGGGCCAATGGATGCGAGTTCGAGCCTGGGTGGCTTCGCCACCTGGCAGGCGGCAAGAAGCACGAGGGACAAGCCGGCAGCGAGCAGGACCGTCCTCGCGAGAATGGTCACGGACAAACCGGTGCTCAGGCGGGAGTGGTGAGCCATATCGTGGGCACGCCGGCCACGCCCGCTCCAGTCATCACGTCGCGCAGGCGCTCGGAGTCAATGAACCGGCGAGCAGAGTCGAGCGTCTCGAAGTCATGCCATGCCGTCACGTCGTTTGGGTTGTCCGCCGCCTGAAAGACGGCGTCACCCACGACACCCTTGCCCTTTCGCTCAGCGTCGAACTCGTCTGGATGGCGCACGAACATTCGAATCAGTGTGATCTCCTCAGGGGGTTGGTAGCGCGGTTGGGTGACGCGGCTCGTACAGCCCGAGCATGCTTCCGTCCGGGAGTTGGAGCGCCGTCACCCGACCCCACGACTCTTCGTGAATAGGTCGGGCGAGGGACACGCCTTTCTGTCCTAACTCAGCGACGGTGCGATCCAGATCATCGCACATGAGATAGAGCTCGTGCGACCCCTCTTCGGCGGGGTGCACCGCCAGCTCCGCCGGCGGGGCGGCGAAGATCAGCCACCCATGGCCCGCATCGACCGACTCCCACCCAAGCACGTCCCGGAAGAAGGCCCGGACATCATCGGCCTGCCGGGAATAGACGATGGCGTGGACACCTGTAATCATGGGCTCCCTCCGGTATCAGCGGCATGGAAGGTATACACCAGGCCCGGCTGCCAGTGGCGTTCTGTCCGATCTCTAGTGTCATCGCGCTCAATCGACCTTTCTAAGAAGAATCAGCGAGCCGAGAGAACGCCGTCTTCAATTGCCGTTTGGCGCCAGTCCGCCGCGTGTTCTTTCCCGGTCACGCCAGCGCTTTCCCCAGAAGCGTAGATCACCTCATAGAGCTGATACTGATCTCTGGCTCCGGTCTCTGGCACTTCCGGATTGTCATGGCGCGCCTCGTAGCGTTCGATGCGCCGTTGAATTCCCAGTAACTGTCGGCTTGCCATGATGGAATCAATGAAACGGAAGACCAGCAGGGACACCCGAGCGGTGCGGCCCGCCGCGTCGGCCGACATGCGAGTGATCAGTCGAGTGCCTCCCTGTTCGGGCGCGATTTGGATGTCGGTGACCAAACGTGTGGTAGCACCGACATACTGGAGCCCCCCGAGCCACCATACCAGGGCACGACCAGGCTCGATATGGCGCAGGTACCCGACCGGTGACGCATCGCCCACCTCGGGAGGCGGCACCCAGGAAACGATGTGTCGCGCGGAATCTTTCCCTCCGTTATCCAACCGGTCGATGCTGTACCAACCAGCGCCCCGCCCGAGTTGTGCCAGCCAGGGCCAGACGATCTCCGGTTCTGCCTGGATCGAAATGGCGCGTGTCATGGCCACCCGTACCGGTGGACCGTCCGCGAGATAGGCATCGCCCGGCATTGCCTGGGCGCGCTCTTCCGGAGTCGCCCCCCAGTTGGATCCCCAAGCCAGGAAGAGTGCCAGAATCGTTGCGGCCAGAACGAGCGCGGCCGCGAGGTAGAGTACGACCATCTAATCCTTCTCCTTCAAGATCTCCTTCCGCAGGAGATTCCTGAAGCGGCCCTTGCTCACGTAATGGTCCGACAAGAGCCGACCGTTCCACACCAAATTGAATACACCATAGTACGACGGCGCGTTCTGGGCATCGCGTGCGCTATTGAACTTGGTGACCTTGAGCTTCAGGCCGTGTTCGGCCGCCATTTCCGAGAGGTCACTCACCGACTTGGGCAGCATCGGACACTGGGCGGCGTACAGGACGTGCAGGCCTTTGAGCCGTGCCAGGTTCTGGCCGATATCGCGGAAGCGCGGCGCGGGGCCCTTCTTCAGGCGATGAATGATGAGCTGGAATCGATCGGCTTCGGCGATCTGGGTGAACCCGTTCTTCAAGTAGATATCCTTGCTCGCTATCCAGACCCCGTCACTTACCATGGCTGCTACACCGATGGCGCGCGCGTGGCGCGCTTCGTCCAGGCAGGCCTGAATCAGACGGTGGCCCAGCCCGCCGATCTTCTGCCCACTGGGGTAGACCCAGAGGCAATGCACGAACAGCCAGCCCTTGGCATCGACCGGCCGCCAGGCATGCTCGCCCGGCACGTACTCCAGGAACGCCAGCGGTTTGCCCTTCTTGTTCCGAAACAGGAGGAAGCGCAAGCCCTCCTTGAACCGTTGCTCGAGCCACTGGACCTTGGGTTGATGGCCGATGTGGTCGGGGTTGGTGAGGCAACCGATGCCGCACTCAGCCA
>JABDII010000555.1 GCA_013003805.1 Gemmatimonadales bacterium | reverse complement strand
ATCCTCTTCCAAATGGAGCCGCGTGATGGAAACGGTGACAGCACCACGCTCATCCGAGTTGAAACGCACCGTCCCGCCGGTCGACAGCGGCTGGTCGTACTGCGAGATCTGGTACCCCTTCGGGAGGTCGGGATAGAAGTAGTTCTTCCGGGCGAACACGCTCGTGGGATGAATCGTCCCGCCGAGCGCCAAGGCAGCGCGAACGCCGAGTGCCACAGCCTGGGCGTTGGGAACCGGAAGGGCGCCAGGCAAGCCCAGGCACACCGGACAGACATGCGTATTTGGCGGGTCGCCGAAGGTCACCGCGCATCCACAGAACATCTTCGATTGGGTTGCCAACTGGACGTGGACCTCGAGGCCGATCACGGTTTCCCAGGTCACGGTCGCGCCTCTTCGGTGGGGTCGATCGCGTCCTCGAGCGCCATGGCAACGCCGAGCATGCCGGACTCCTCGAACGCCGGGGCGATGAGCTGCCCGCCGACCGGTAGCCCCTCCACCCGGCCCGTGGGGAGGCTCATCGCTGGGAGGCCCGCGAGACTCACCGCACACGTGAAGATGTCGGCCAGGTACATTGCGACCGGATCTTGGGTCTTTTCTCCCGCCTTGAACGCCGGCGTTGGTGTGGTCGGCGTGAACAGGTAATCCACGCCCGACGCAAACGCCCGCTGGAAGTCCTCGGCGATGAGGACCCGGACGCGTTGGGCCTTGGTGTAGTAGGCGTCGTAGTACCCGGCGCTCAGGACGTACGTGCCGATGAGAATACGCCGGCGTACCTCGGGCCCGAATCCCGCCCCACGCGTGGCGCGGTAGAGGGCGCGCAATCCCCCACCCTCACCCGGAACACGCCGCCCGTACCGGGCCCCATCGTAGCGTGCCAGATTGCTGGCGGCCTCTGCCGGGGCGATCACGTAGTATGTGGGGACGGCAAACCTGGTGTGCGGGAGGGACACGGGCCTGAGCTCCGCGCCCAGGTCTCGGAGCGCTCGGATGGCACGCTCGTTGGCCGCCCGAACACCCGGATCGAGATCGTCGGGGAAGTACTCCTCCGGCAGTCCAATGGTGAGCCCGCGAAGGGTCGGCGGGCGAGCGGGGACGTCGGGCGGAGCGCAATCCACGGTGGTCGCGTCCAATGGATCGACGCCGCTCAAGACCGACAGCACGCGCGCGGCGTCGTCCGTCGTGCGACCGAATATGGAGATGCAGTCGAGTGAGGACCCGAAGGCCACCAGGCCGTAGCGGCTCACGCGACCGTAGGTCGGCTTCACCCCTACCACACCGCAAAAGCTCGCCGGTTGGCGCACCGAGCCACCGGTCTCGGATCCGAGGGCGACGGGAACCACATCGGCAGCGACCAGTGCCGCGGACCCGCCGGAAGACCCTCCCGGTACCCGTTCGGAGTCCATCGGGTGGTGCACCCGGCCATAGGCCGAGTGTTCCGTGGAGGACCCCATCGCAAATTCGTCCAGGTTGGCTTTCGCCGCGATCATCGCCCCGGCGTTACGGAGGCGGGCGACGGCCGTCGCGTCGAAGGGAGAGACGTAGCCGTCGAGGATCCGCGAGGCGCAGGTCGTCGGCTGTTCCGTCGTGACGATGTTGTCCTTGATGGCGATCGGAACGCCCGAGAGCGGACCGGGCGACTGAGCCTCGACTCGCTCGGCTTCGCGCCCAAGCCATTCCGGCGACCACGCGAGTGTCGCGTTCAGGCGCTCGGTCTCATCCGCAGCGAGACGCTGAGCGACTTCCCGTGCTGTCGTCTGCGGGGAGACACCGCCGTTCACGTCGGCGACAATGCTGGCGACGCGGCTCACCCTTCCTCCATCCCGTCGAGTTTGGGAACCAGGAAGAACCCGGCAACGAACTCGGGAGCGAGCTCCTCAACCGGATGTGCCAGGGCAACCGGATCGATCACATCTTCCCGGAGCGCCGCTCGCCCGGGACCGGCCAGGAAGGGCTGCCCTTCCGCGGGAGTAGAGACTTCGTTCAGGAGATCAACGTAGTCGCAGATCCGGCACAGATCCTCCGTCACCCGCTCGAGCTCCCCCGGCGGAATCTCGATCTCGGCCAGCTTGGCGATATGCAGCACCTCGTCCCGGCTGATCTTCATGCGCCGTCTCCCTCCCAGCTGCGCTCCAGGCCCGCATAGGCCACGAGCAGTTGCTTGACCCCCACCGACTCGTCGTCGAATGCTACGGAGACGCGGAGGGCCTTGCCACTTCCCTGGAGACCCTGGATGGTCCCGCTGCCGAATTGCCGGTGATGCACTCGCTCACCCCGGAGAAAGCGGGGCGCATCCTGCGACTCATCCTCCACGGTGGTCGATCGCTGCCAGGCTCCCTCGCGCGCCCACCCTCTGCTCGAGCCGAACGCACGGGTCGGTTCCCAGAACGAGGAGGTTCGCCGTTCCTCCATGAGGTCGGCCGGGAGTGCGCGGAGGAAGCGGGACATGCGCCCGGGCCGAAACTCGCCCCCTCGCCGTCTGGTCTTGGCCCACGTGAGGTACAACTTATCCTTGGCTCGGGTCAAGCCGACGTAGCAGAGTCGCCGCTCTTCTTCCATCCCGCCGAGCTGGTCCTCGGCGCGGGCGAGCGGGAACAGTCCGTCTTCGAGTCCGGCGAGGGCCACCAGCGGCCACTCGAGCCCCTTGGCCGTATGGAGTGTCATCAGGGTGAGCCCAGCCTGATCTCCCACCACGGTATCCTGGGCACTGAGGAGCGCCGCGTCGGCAAGGAAGCGCTCGAGCGGCGTGCCCTCAACCGCATCCTCCTCGGCACCGCTGCTTTCCTCTATGATCTCCGACCACGCGGCGGCGCTCGCCACCAATTCCCGCACGTTCTCCCAGCGATCGACTCCCTCGACTCCCTCTGCCTCGAGGATGCCCTCGTAATCGATGGCCGCGATGAGCAAGTCGAGTATTGCCGCGGGCGGGAGCGTGCCCGCGTCCTCGGCGAGCCGCTCGATGAGTTCCGCGAAATCCTGGAACGCGCGGCGCGCGATTGGACGCAACGTCGTGATGCGATCGGCGATGGCGGCGGTCTCGAGGAGCGACTTGTTCCATTGGGTTGCGTGCTGCCCCAACGCGGTGAGGCTGGACGGGCCCAGGCCACGCCGTGGGACTGCAATCGCCCGGTAGAACGCTTCGTCATCGGCCGGATTTGCCACCAGCCTGAGATAGGCCAAGAGATCCCTGACTTCGCGCCGCTCATAGAAGCTTACCGCACCAACCAGCTTGTAGGGAACACCGGCGCGACGGAACGCCTCTTCGAAAGCGCGCGATTGCGCGTTGGTCCGATAGAGGATCGCCATTTCGTCGTACGCCCAATCCCCTTCGAGCGCCCGTTCACTCAACTCGTTGACCAGCCACTCCGCTTCATCTCGCTCGTCCGCTGTCGCAACAACTGTCACCGCCTCGCCGCCGCTCCGCCGGGTGAAGAGTGTCTTCCCCAGCCGCCCGACGTTGTCTGCGATGACGTGGTTCGCAGCATCCAAAATGAGTTGAGTGGAGCGGTAGTTCTCCTCCAGGCGTATGACCGTCGTGTAGGGGAAGTCGGACTGGAAATCGATCATGTTCTGCACTTGGGCGCCGCGCCATCCATAGATCGATTGGTCGTCATCGCCGACGGCGCACACGTTGCCATGCTGGCCGAGCAGGCGCACCAAGTCGTACTGGGCGCCGTTGGTATCCTGGAATTCGTCGACCAGAATGAACTGAAAGCGCTCCTGGTACGTCGCCAGCCGATCCGGATGCTCCCGGAACACCTCCAAGGGGTGGAGCAGGAGGTCGTCGAAGTCCATCGCGTTGGCCGCCTTGAGTGCGGGTCCCAAGGCGTGATACACCTGAGCGGATACCGCGACGAGACGATCGAAGCCCGCGGATTCTTCCAGCGCCGCTGGTTTGAGCTTGCGATTCTTCGCTCCGGAGATGATCGATTGGACGGCGCGGGGCGAGAACGATTTCGTGTCGAGGCCCCGCTCCTTCATCAGGCGGCGGATCAGACTGACCCGGTCGTCCTCGTCGTAGATGGTAAACTGCCGGGTGAACCCCAAGAGTGGCGCCTCCCGCCTGAGCAGGCGCGCCGAGAGCGCGTGAAAGGTTCCAATCCAGAGCCCGGCGGGGTCTTGCCCCAGCAGCCGTCCCACCCGCCGTTTCATCTCCTGGGCAGCCTTGTTGGTGAACGTCACCGCGAAGATGCGGTTGGGAGCGACACCATGGGATGCAATCAGGTGGGCAATCCGAGCCGTCAGCACCCGGGTCTTCCCCGAGCCCGCCCCCGCGACAACGAGGAGCGGTCCTTGGAGATGCTCGACGGCCTCGCGCTGGGGAGCGTTGAGATTCTGGTGCAGCTGCTCGATCACAAGACTAGGAATCCGCCAGAGGCAACTTGATCAGGAAACAGGCACCTTCCTCAGTCGACTCCAACGTCAGCGATCCGCCGTGGGCGTCCTCCACGACTCGGCTCGCCAGTGCGAGGCCGATGCCCCAACCGCTGGTCTTGGTACTGATCCCCGGCTCGAAGATGTTGCGGTGGAGCTCGGAGGAGACGCCCGGCCCGGTGTCGATGATCCGAAGGAGGCCCGAGCCATCGACCGTATCCACGTCCAGCGTGATCGCTCCACTGCGTCCGTGGAGCGCATCGATGGCATTTTTGACCAGCGACTCCAGGGCCCATTCAAGCAGGACCGGGTCGGCCATGATGGTTGGTCCCGGACCGACCGCCTTCACGTGAATGGTGATCGGGTTGGCGTGTTTCGGCAGCCGGGGCCGGAAGTACCCGGCCACCCGATCGGCGAGCGCTCCCAACCCGAGGGGCTCGTTCCGCGTGGGGTTGCCGATTCGCTCGAAGCGTTGCGCCACGCGCTCGAGGCGCTCCGCGTCCGCCAATAAATGATCTGCCAATCCCTCAGGCGGGGTCGGACGCGACCGCACCTGTTCGATCCATCCCTGAAGACTCATGAGCGGCGTGCCCATCTGGTGTGCCGCCTCACGCGCCATGGCGACCCACAGGCGATCGCGCTGTGCGGCCATGGCATTCCGGTACGCGTAGAACCCGATTAGGACCATTCCGAGCAGCGTCATGCCCTGGAGGATCACCAGGGTGGTAAGCCGGCGTTTGGCCGGTACCGGTCCGTAGTGCACCGTGCTTCCTAGCCGATCCACGATGGGCGGGTTTTGCCGGTCCAACGTCTCGGCGTATTCCACCACGCGGGGATCGTCGAGGGGGGCGTCGAACGGGAGGTTCTCCGCTGCCGTCACCTGGCCCACTCCATCGGTGACGACCAGGGGAATGCCCAGCCGTTTCACCTGCTCCAGCAGATCGAGCAGTGCTTCGAGCTCGGCGCCCTCTGCTTGACTGTTGAGGCCGGCAAAGACCCCGGAGTAGAGGCGGCTCGTATTCTGTGCCTCGCGTTGAAAGTGGCCCGCGACGAGAAAGCCGGTCCCAGTGCTGAGGCCGGCCAGAATTGCCACCAGCAGAACGACGATGATCGGCGCCCAGCGGCGTAGCCGGCGATTACGCACCAGGGACCAATCGCTCTGCGCCGACGTACGGCACGAGGGCGGCCGGCAGCGACACGCTTCCGTCCGACGCTTGATTGTTTTCTAGCAGCGCAATGATGGCTCGTGGAAGTGCCACCCCGGATGCATTCAGGGTGTGGACGAACTCGGGCTTGGCCTTGGGCGCGGGGCGATACCGGATGTTCGACCGCCGTGCCTGAAAGTCGGTGAAGGTGCTCGAGCTCGATACCTCGAGCCACGTGCCCACTCCAGCCGCCCACACTTCGAGATCGTAGGTGCGCGCGCTGGCAAAACCGGTGTCTCCTGCGGCGAGTTCCACGACCCGGTAGGGCAACTCCAATCGGCGCAGCACCTCCTCGGCATGACCCGTCAGGCGCTCATGTTCGGCCGGCGATTCGGACGGCGTCGTGAATCGCACCAATTCGACCTTATCGAACTGGTGTACCCGAATCAGCCCGCGGGTATCCTTCCCATGCGCCCCAGCCTCGCGGCGGAAGCACGGCGTATACGCCGTATACGCCAACGGGAGGCCGGCGGCATCCAGCATCTCGTCGGCGTGCAACCCGGTCACCGGCACCTCGGCCGTCGGGATCAGATAGAGATCGTCCGAATCGATCCGGTAGAGCTCGTCACCGAACTTGGGCAGCTGGCCCGTTCCCGTGATCGCGGCGCGGTTGACGAGGAACGGCGGCGCCACTTCGAGATACCCATGCTCCTCCGTATGCAAGTCGAGCATGAAGTTGATCAGCGCGCGGGCCAGTTTGGCCCCCCGTCCAGTCAGCAGGGGAAAGCCCGACCCGCTGATCTTTGCTCCGCGAGGCAGATCCATGATGCCGAGCGAGGCCCCAAGGTCCCAATGCGGTTTCGGGTCGAAGGCAAAGGTCGGCTGCTCGCCCCACGATCGGAGCGTACGATTGGCGGTGGCATCGCCGTCCGGCACATCCGGATGCGGCAGATTCGGGATGGTGAGCAATTGGGAGTCGAGATCCGCGTTCACGGCCCGAACTTCGTCATCGAGTGCCTTGACCCGCTCTCCCGATGCCGTGAGTTCCTCGAGAAGATCGTCGGCCGCTTCGTTGGCGCGTTTCCGCCTGGCGACTTCCTGGCTGGCCGCGTTGCGCTCCGCCTTGAGGCGTTCTACTTCGGTCAGGAGCTCCCTGCGCCGGCGATCCAGGTCGAGCACCTGGTCGAGCACGGCCGCCAGCAACGGATCACCCCGGCGGGAGAGACAGGCGCGGACGTCCTCGGGGTCCTGCCGGAGCTTCTTGAGATCGATCACGTCTTAGTCGTCGGGAAGGCCGGGTCGGAGTCCACGATAGCCGCAGTTGCGGTTTGCGAGCGCCTCGAAGGTTATCGAACGCGCGACGAGGTCGAACGCCAAGACTCTCAGCTTCATATACACAGGAACGCCGAGACCGCACGCGATACGAGAGCGAGCCAGGAAGGTCTGCCCGATGGACACTGCGACCGTATCCGACGTGCGGTATCCGTTCAACTGGGCGATCGTGATGTCGTCGAAATCGTTGGATGGCTCCAGAATACCGGGCTCGAGGCTCAGCTCTTGTGCCAGGCCGAGGGCGCCGGGTGGTAAGAGCCAGGGGACGTCCCCCGGGCCGAAGTTGAACGCGAAATCGAAGTCGGGACGTTGGTCGGTACGCACCGGTCGGCCGTCAGGGATGGAGTAGCCACTCGCCGCGGTAACGGGGGTGCCGTCGAGCGCGAAAAGACTGACCGTATCGATCACATTAGGAACGGTCGCGTCGGGCAGCGCGGTCGGGTCGTCGCACGCACTCACGATGCCACCCACGACGGCGACGAATGCGATCGTGTGGAGGAGTTCCTTTGCCATAAAGCGGAAGACTAAGCGTCGGCCAAAAGTGGGTCAAGCTCCAGTCATTTCTTGACTTCGGCGCCTCGACCTTCTTAGCTTCCGGCGTCTCTCAATCGCCCCCGACACCGACAGACTCATGGCCGGGCTCCACGATGTAGTGCAAGCGGTTTCTCAGCGGCCGGGCGTGGAAGCGGTGATCCTCGCGAGCGGCGACGGGCTCACGATCGAGCATGCCTCACCCCCGGGACGGGGCCCGGATGCCGACACCATTGCCGCGCTCACTGCCGTCCTCAAGCAACACGCTCAGGATCTGGGCGATGCAGCCGGCCGGGGGCTATTCGCCACCGGTGTGCTCGAATTCAATGGCGGCATGATGGTGCTTGCCGCCTTGGGTGATGAGGGCACGTTGGTTTTGCAGGTGCGGCCGGGAACCGATATCGGAGAGTTGCTCTTCGACCTCCATCGCCACCGTCCGGCGGTGGTGGAGCTGTTGTAGCGGCCGGACACCGCCCCGCAAAGTGACCGCTATTGATCCCAAT
>JABDII010000550.1 GCA_013003805.1 Gemmatimonadales bacterium | reverse complement strand
GGACGGGACCAGATACCGGGCGACGGCATCACGTACCTCGTCGACGGTCACACGAGTGAGCTGTTCGTATTGCTCATCCAGCAGCGGGACGTCACGCAGGGCCTCCGCAGCGGCGACCGCCGCTGCTCTCCCCTCCATGGGTTCGAGCCCACGGGCCCAACGCATCATGAGTAGTCGGCGCGCCCGCTCGAGATCCTCCACGTTGGGACCCTGATCTCGCAACCGGAGGACGGCCTGTGCAATGTGATCGAGCGTTTCCGGGATTCGCTCCGCCTGAAGTTCCGCTCCGATCGTAAACATGCCGAGTTCGGTGGGCGCAAAGTGCGAGGCGGCCACCGAGGTAACCAGCCCTCGCTCCCGGAGAACGCGGTACAGCCAACTCCCCCGCCCGGTCGACAGCACGGCGGCCGCGACCTCGAGGGCCGTGGCAGCCAGATCGAGCGGCGGCACACCGGGCCATCCACACAGGAGGTGCGCCAGGGTGACGTCCCCTCGGAGTGTTTCCAGCCTGAGCCCGGTGCGCGGCGGCTCTTCCGGAGATGGTCCGATGTCCGGCTCCGTGGCGGACCATTCCCCGTAGCGCTCGCGGGCCAGTTTCAACGCGATGGACTCGTCGACGTCGCCGACGATGGACACGGTTGTTCGGGCGGGAACGTAGCGTGACGTGTAGTAGCGCCAGAGATCGTCCCGGTTGAGCCGCGAGAGCTGTTCTTCCGTCCCAATCCTCCAGCGCCGGACCCGGTGGCGGTCGTACATCAATGCATGGAGCTTCTCGCGCGCCACCGCGGCAGGGGTATCGAGCTTTCGCTTCGCTTCCTCGATGATGACACGGAGCTCCCGCGTCAATTCCCCCTCATCGAGCAGGGCATGCTGCAGGGCATCGGACTGGACGTCGAGCCCGGGTTCGAGCGATCGTGCCGGCAAGACGGTGTAATAGATGGTGTAGTCGTAGGAGGTTCCAGCGTTCAGGTACCCCCCAGCCGCTTTGGTTTGCCGCGCGACCTCACCGACTCCCCGCGACGGCGTCCCTTTGAAGAACATGTGTTCCAGCACGTGAGAAATTCCGACCCACTCGTCAGGCTCGTCGAAGAAGCCCGCCTCCACGTGGGTGACGATGGCGACGACCGGGGCCGATCGGTCACGCTGGACCAAGATCCTGAGTCCGTTGGGGAGGACCTCACGCTGGACGCCAACTGTCCATGCCCCGGGGACAAGGGTCTCGCTCATGAAACGCCGAATGGAAGCGAAGAATACTTCACGGAAGGTATGGAGAAAGAACGCGTGCGGACGAGGAAGATCAACGAATGATACGGAGAACGCCGGCCTGCGCACTGCCGCGGATAAACGCCTCTGCGTCGGTCACGGGGATCACCACCCCCGTCTCGGCACGGCCGCGCCTGGCCACGCTCGTCATGAACTCTCGTAACGAGGCCGCCGCCAGCTCACCGTCCGCCGATTTCATCTGCACCAGGATCTCATCCCAGGTTCCTTTGAAGAGATGACCGGCCAACGTGGCAACGAGATGGGAATCCCCCGGGTTGTTGCGGCGTTTGATGCTCTGCGGGTCTGTCACCAGGGCCCCGAAGAGTTCGAGCTGATGAGGGTTGCGAATCGTCCCGTCCGATTGATGGGTCTCGATCTCCGCCAGCAGGAGATCGATATCTTCACGCTCTGCCGCCACGCCGGCCAACCGTTCGAGCCACGGCGTTAGAGACGGATCATCGTCCGACAGCCGGCGGCACGTCTTCTTGAGATCGATGGTCCGCCAGAGGGACAGTTCGTCGAAATGTTCATCCGGGGCCGTTTGCTCGAAATGATGAAGTGCCGCATCCGACTCCCCACGGTCGTACAGCAGGTTCGCGAGATAGATGCGAGCCTCGGCATGGAAGGGTTCGAGGGCGAGTGCTCTCCGCAGCCAGAAGAAGGCGGCTCCCTCGCGTCCCAGCCGGTGCGACGCATAGCCGACACAGGCCGAGGCGTCGGGGGAATCGGGATGAGTGGTGACGGCGAATTCGAAAAACCGGAGGGCGGGGGCTACCAGGCCGTCGCGGAAGAGCGCACGCCCGATCTGGAGCATGAGATCGTGATCGTCACGGAATCCCAGTCCGAGCACATGTTCGAACTGCTCCAGCGCCTCGGTCCGCTGCCCTAGCTTGAGCAAGACCTCCCCGTACCCAGCCAGTGCATCCTCATGATCGGGATCGAGGGCCAACGCCCGCCGGAAGCTGAGTCGTGCCCACCCGAATTCCTCGCGTACCAGGTACGCGTAGGACATCCCGACATGTAGTTCGGTCGCGTGTGGATAAAGACTGACGCCTTCTTTGAGAAGGCCTAGGGCATCGTCGTAACGTCCTTCGTTGTAGAGTCGGTGGGCCAGTTCATCGTATTCGTCGGAGCTCATGAAGCGAGCCGACATTGGCAGGGCCTCCGCGTGGCGGTGTCAGCAAAGTTAGGACGTTCCGAAGGGCCGAGCAAGAGACGATGAGAGAGATGGAAGATGTAGGAAGATTGGACCAAGGAGATTGGTGAGTAGGAGGTAGGAAGTCGGAAAGACCCTATCGTCCGTTCCCAGCGTCATCGCATCGGTCAATCCGTTGAATCACCACTTCCTGTCGGGCCTTCGTGCTCAGAGACGTCCGATCACCACGACGAACCGTCACCTCGGAATGAATCGACCGAGCCCACGACCATAGTCCGCCGTCACGCTGCCAGGCAAAGACACCCTGCTCGGTTTCGGTCGTCTCGGCCACGAGCGAATCGGGAAGGCTGGTCGGGGACGACCGCGGCGCGAAGGTGAGCGCATAGCGCTCCAGGACACCGGCCGCCATCGTGCTGTCACTCAAGCGACGAACCACCCACGCCTCGTCACCCTCCCACGACTCACCAACCACCAAGGGTCCGGGAGGAAGCGGCGGCCAGAGCAGCTCGGGGACGCGCCGAAAGTCATAGACCTCGGCCAATCCACTCGGGATGAACGGCTGGAGTCGAGCGGAGTACCGACCAGCGCGGGTGAGCACACCGGCATACCGTCCACCGATCAGACCGTCCGGGTCGGGGCGGAGCGTTGCCCCCGGGGTGTCACGGACTGCGCTGAGCGAATCGAACCAGGCCTCGACCACAAGGGCGTCCGCGGAGTCCCCGGCCGTGACCACCAGTGTGCCCGACCACTGAACTCGTTCGTTCCGTTGCTGACGTCCCAGGTCGCTCCGGATGGAGGTTTGCACCGATACGGCGAACCGTGCACAGGCCAGCACGGAAAGCCGGTACTCGAGCGGACCGGGAGAAACCTGAGCGGGAAGCGACGCCGGCGACCAAGCAAGCCCCACCGCCATCAGGAGCCGGCTCACCCGCACTGGGCGTGATCGGCCCTCGCCTACTCGGTCTATTCTGCCTCCATGTGCGGGTACCGGTAGTCCGTGGGGGGAGCGAAGGTCTCCTTGATGGTGCGCGGCGAAATCCAGCGCAACAGATTCAAGGTAGAGCCGGCCTTATCGTTAGTGCCGCTGGCTCGTGCACCGCCGAACGGCTGCTGACCGACGACTGCCCCGGTGGGCTTGTCGTTGATGTAGAAATTTCCGGCCGCGAAGCGGAGCACCTGCGACGCTTCCAGGATCGCCTGGCGGTCTTGGGCAAAAACGGCACCGGTCAAGGCGTAGGGGCTGGTGCGGTCCGCCAGGGCGAGCATGTCTGACCACTCCACATCCGGGTACACATACACTGTCAGCACCGGGCCGAACATCTCCTCACACATGGCCACGTTGGTCGGATCATCGACCCTGAGCAGGGTCGGCTGGATGAAATATCCCTCGCTGTCGTCGAACCCTCCGCCAGCTACGACCTCGGCCTTCGGGTCGTTTTGGGCGGCCGTGATATATTCGGTGATACTCGAGAACGCCTTCCGGTCGATGATCGCCCCCATGAAGGTGCGAAAGTCCACCACATCACCCATCCGGATATCCGCGATCATATCCGTCACCCGGCTACGTACCTTGGGCCAGGCCGAAGCGGGAATGTAGGCGCGAGAGGCAGCACTGCATTTCTGGCCTTGATACTCGTAGGCTCCCCGCACCATAGCCGTCGCCAACGCATCAACATCCGCGCTCGCGTGCGCCACGATGAAGTCCTTCCCACCGGTCTCGCCGACGAGACGGGGATAGCCGGCGTAGTCCGCGAGATGCTCGGATACCGTGCTCCACAGCAGCCGGAAGACATCGGTCGAGCCCGTGAAGTGGATGCCGGCGAGCTGCGGATGCGCCAGGACCTGGTCGGTGATCGAACCCGAATTCCCCGAGACGAAGTTGATGACACCCGGTGGCAGGCCCGCCTCTTCGAGCACCTTGAACAGATAGTAGTTGCTCAGTGTCGCGGTCCGCGCCGGCTTCCAAAACGCCACGTTACCGAGGATGGCCGGCGCCGTCGGAAGATTGCCGCCGATGGAGGTGAAATTGAACGGCGTGATGGCGTAGACGAATCCCTCCAGCGGCCGGTGGTCCATCCGATTCCAGGTGCCCGGACCTGAGATCGGCTGCTCAGCCAATAACCGCTCGGCGAAGTACACGTTGAAGCGCAGAAAGTCGATCATCTCACAGGCAGCGTCGATCTCGGCTTGATACGACGTCTTGCTCTGGCCCAGCATGGTCGCCGCGTTGACGATCTGACGCCACGGCCCTGCCAGGAGATCGGCGGCCTTGAGGAAAACGGCCGCTCGGTCCTCGAACGGCCAGCGCGCCCAGTCGTGTTGCGCCTCCACCGCTGTGGTAATGGCAGCCCCGATGGTTGCCTGATCCGCCTCGTGCACTTTGGCGAGTACATGACGATGGTTGTGCGGCGTGACAACGTCGCGGGTGGTGCCGCTGCGCACCTCTCGCCCGGCGACAATCGCGGGGATGTCCGCTTGCTCAGTACCAACCTGCTTGAGGGCCGCTGAGAGGTCGGCGCGCTCCGGAGATCCAGGCGCGTAGGTAAGAACCGGCTCGTTTCTGGGAGCTGGGATATTGGGAAAAGCGCTCATGGTCGGACCACGGGGAGTGAAATGATGATGGTAGGGAACTTGGACTCGGGGAGATTAGATCCTTTTTGAGTAGCTAGCAACCAGCCACTAGCGCTTAAGGTCCCGGAGCGTTCGCGAACAGGGCCCGAAGCGAGGGCGGCGGTTCACCTGGCCCTCCGAGCACCGGCCGTTCGAGCGGGGTGAGGTGCGCGGCCTCGAGGATTGCGCGGCCCTCGGCCGAGGCAACGAATTGA
>JABDII010000535.1 GCA_013003805.1 Gemmatimonadales bacterium | reverse complement strand
CACTACCCGACCTGGGGCGGGAACGCCGTCCATCTGTTCGTCTATCCCATGACGAACCAGTTGAACTTGGAGCTCAGGCGATTCGAAACGCTGGCGTTCCGCACCGCATTGTTGAGCACGGATCCAGAGAACGTCGCCTGCTGGACCCGGGCGGCCATCCTCGCACGAAAGGAGCGATTCGGGTTCATCGACTCCGCCTCGGCGGCCTACGAACGCGGCACCGAAATGCTGGAAGGACTAGCTGACTACGTCGGCGCTCGAGCGAGCGGGACGGCGATGACCGTCCCCGACCCGGCGTATCCACCGGAGGACCTTCGAACGCGGAGTTATGCCATCGGGGCAACCATGGCGGTGCTGCTCGATCGGATGAGCCCGGGTTGGAAGACGACGCTCGCCGAGGATCCCACCCGCCAACTCGACGCCCTCCTCGAAGCCGCGGCTGCCCAACCTGATGATCGGCTTTGCGGACCTCTCCCCGAGCAGCTTCGAGCCGTCCAGGAAACGGCCCGAGCGGATATCCGGGACCTCGAAGCCCGGCGTGCCGCGCGCCGACGCGATTTCCTCGAAACTCCGGGGTGGAGCTTCCGCATCGAGGCGGAGGACGAACCCCTGTTTCCCCGGCGGTTCGACCCTCTCAACGTGCTGAGGGTCACGGTCTCCGAAGTCCTGCACACGAGGCACATCGAACTGGGCAATGAGTCAGGGTCGATCGAGATCCTGGATCGACCGGCCTTGACCCTGGGCGACCAGGGCCACCCCCTCTTCGCTGGCGTCCTCCGCCTCACCGTCACCGGCTTGCCGACGGCTCCAGCGGTGCGCGATTCGAGTGGCGTTGTGATGATCAAGGGGGATGGCGTCGCGGGACAATTTCGCGGGGCCCGGGTCGAGGCGAGGGATAGCGTGACGGTGATCCTGCTAGGGAGTGGGGAGTAGGATTGTAGGGAGTTGGACAACTGAGAGGAGATTCGAGGGCGGCTAATGCACATATTCGCCCTTCATCGCTGATTCCTCGGACTACTCCCCTCTCCCTACTCCCTACTCCCTAGTTCCAACAGGCTCTCCGCATCCACCGTCACCGTCCCGTACCGTGCCACCCAATGGAGGTGTGGACCGGTCACGCGACCCGACGCGCCGACCGTGCCGATCTGCTGGCCCTTCGACACGAGATCGCCTTCGATCACATCGGCGTTGCTCAGATGAAAGTACGCCGTGACGAGGCCCGCGCCGTGGTCGAGGTAGATGGCCTTCCCGGCCAAATAGAAATCCGCTACCAGTGCTACCACGCCATGATTGGTGGCGTACACCCCCTCGCCCAGCTTGCCTGCGAGGTCGACTCCCATGTGCCGCCCGGTCACCTGGCCATTGTACAGCCGGCCGCGTCCGAATTGTCCGGTGACTCGGCTGTCACGCGGCCGCACGAACGGGCCGCGCCACTGCCTGGGTGTCTGATGCGACTCGCGCGACACCCGGCGTGCCCGGGCACGTTCGCCCTGGACACGCACCGTGAGCGCGCTATCGAGCGGGCGGCCGAACTTGGGCGCCACCTTCAGTCGTTCCATCGGAGCGTTGCGACGTGACACCGGAAGGGAGACGGCGACCGTATCGCTGCGATCGGGGTACCGAAGCACCAGGTCTATGGCGACGTGCTCAGCCACATCAATCGGTAACCCCGCCAGGGCCCAGAAGGCACCGGCCGAATCCGCTTCGAAGTGGAGTGGTTGCCCGGCCACGACACCGGCCACCTCCACCACATTCTCCCCCGACGACGGCCGGACGCCCAGCCGCACGATGGAGCCCTGGACCAACGATTCGGGCTCCCAGCTGATGTCGGCCGGAGCCTCACGCTGCGCCGCGAGAGACGACGCCATCACGAGCCACGCAGCTGCCACGGCAGCAGCTGATGCGCTCGATCGGAGTATCTTGGGAATGCGGACACCCATTGCGTACAATTCCCCCCTACGAGTACGGACCATCAGTCCAGAATCTTAACCAAATCAGCGCCAAAACCATGCCATCCGAAACCTCGCCTGCTGAGAATCTCGCTCGGGCTCGTCGCCTCCTCAACGACGCGTCACAGGTGTTGGTGTTGACCGGTGCGGGCGTGAGCGCGGAATCAGGAGTCCCCACTTTTCGAGGTGAGGACGGCCTGTGGAAGAACTTCCGCCCCGAAGAGCTCGCAACGCCGCAGGCGTTTGCCCACGACCCGGACCTGGTG
>JABDII010000058.1 GCA_013003805.1 Gemmatimonadales bacterium | reverse complement strand
GGGTAGCGGTTTGAGTTCCACTCCGTATTCGGCCAGGCGTCTCGTGAGTTCTCCGCGCACGTCAACGTATCGCGGGCCAGGGACGGGCCCGAGACCGCCGATCCCACGGCTACGCTGCGCACACACGCTTCGAGAGCGCCAAGCCTCGGCATCATTCCCCCGTGGACGGTCGAGTGCTCCGAGGTCGCCCCCGTCGTCAACGATGCTCGGCGTGAAGCCTCGCTCATTACATACCTCTATGTCGGTCGTTGGCACCCCCGACAACACCCACATGAGGCTCTTGGCCGCCCTCATCCGGGCGGCCACTAGGCGCTCATGGATGTCCTCGAACCCGGGCGGTGGATTCAGCGCCGCAAAGCGCGCGGCCTCTTCAATAGGATCAACCCTGTAACCGGCCGCCTCATATCGTTCGATGCTGTCGGCATAGGCCTGGAGGTCGGTCACCTCCTGTGCCTCGAGCAGAGGCGCACCCGCGGCGGCGAGCAGAAATATCAGTGTTGGCAAACGCATGAGGCCTCCGGGTGGGCTGGTTCTAGGAGCCATGTTGCCACTGGTAGATTCCGGCAGAGCAGATGAGACCAGTATGAAAAACCCAGGAAGAAAGCTTCAGGGGGCGCTAGAGGCAGTTCTCACGAGGGCTTCCCCAACACAGATTCTCATGAGCGTGACCCGACCGACCGTAACAGCCTAGGGAAAGCGCAGGTGCCACCTCGCAATCGTGGCCCCAACCAGGGCCCCGCCGCCCGCACCAACCGCACCCCCACCTAGACCCAGGAGCGCAACCGCACGGCCAGTGTCGGCGTTGCAGTCTTCGTTGTCGCAGATGACCTCGCCGATGAAGAACCCGAGGCCTACCCCGGCCACGAGGCCGGTGATGCTGCCGATGATGGCGCCCTCCTTGGTGGCGCGGCCTCGAACCCAGAGGCGGTCGATCTCCATGTGGTCGATTCGGGCCAGCCCCGCCTCGCGAGCCAGCACGAGGCTGTCCGTCGTGGCCGCGGAAAGCACCCCTTCGAGCCTCGCGCCACCGGGCCGTTCGACCCGAAGCAGCTCCCCCACGTGAAGCGCCCGAATCACGGCCCTGCGTTGGGTGAGAGTCGCGGTCGAATCCTGGGCCGCCAACCAGAAGCTTGGAGTGAGGAGTAGTGCGGTAAGAGTGAGGCCTGCCCACGTCGTCGTTCGGGTCATGGTGAGTCTCCGTAGTGCTGAAGTCAGCTGTCGCCTCAGCGGAAACTCCTATCCCGGCGTCCCCTGAGCGTGACCTCGGGGGCGGCTCCTTCAAGGTGAAGGATCAGAGAGCGCTTGACGCACAAACTTGGAAATCTCTTCGGTGTTCCGCATCAGGACCGTCGCCACGAAGACTCCTCGGGGAAAGCGACCGGGGACCAGGAAGGTCATCAGCTGGCTGCCCTGGCCGATTTCGAGTTCAGCGGCGCCGGGGCGATACCAATAGTGCAACCTGAAGTCAGCTCCAGGACCCGGTGGGTCCCGCCGGAGCCAACGAACATGAATCAGCTCCACTGGGCGGGCTCGCAGCCAACAGTAGCGGGGACCGCCATCTTCACGAGTACTGCACTCAGGAACTTCTACCGCTTCAACGACGCCCACGGCATGCTGTTGCGGCCAGTGCTCGTCCAAGTATTGGAGTTGCTCGACAATGGATTCCGTGGGTCCGATGGAAACGACCATGCCAACGGGTGCTTCTTGTGCACCCGCCGCAGCTGCAAACGCAACGGAAAGCAGAGTGAGCACGAAAGCGCGACGCGGAGCCAGCCTGATCACCTGATTCATTCCGGCTCGCTTCCACTGGCCGCAAGAGGTACCAGGCGCATTGTCCAGGAGCGCCACGCGAAGAACGCGAAATAGACCGCCGCGAAGTAGCTGTAACTGAAGGAGAACGGCGCCAGCAGCTCGTGACTGTGGACCACCAGAATCCACATATGCACCACCACCGACACGCCGAGGTGGGCGACGATCAGCCAATGGGTGACCCGCTCCCAGGCGCCCCGGTAGTCGACCTCCCGGGCGAACAGCACCAGCCCGGCTACACCGATCGTTCCCAGTATGCTCAGGATCCCATCCGGGAAGTACGGCATCTCCTGCCAGGTGAAGCGGTAAATCAAGCGGAGCAGGTGTGCCACGGTTCCGGCCGTGTAGATGACGGCCACTGCCTTCGCGAAATTGGCTCGCAGGAGGATGTGCGGTCGGCCTTGGATCATGGGGGATTGGCTATTGGCTATTGGCTATTGG
>JABDII010000501.1 GCA_013003805.1 Gemmatimonadales bacterium | reverse complement strand
CATTGGAAACGCCGCCTCCCGACCGTCGCGATGTTGAGCCATACGGCAATCGGTGAGTACTACCTGCGGCCGGTGGACTATTAGAAGCAGGGTTGTAGGAGGTAGGCAGTAGGTAGTAGGTAGTAGGAGCCTGTTGACTTGCCGTTCCTCTCGCTTTCCCACACTCTACGGCCTACGACCTACATTCCTACACTCCTACTTCCTTTTCTAATGACTCCTCCCTCCCGCCCGATGTCGTTCTCCCGCTCCGAGCTCACCCAGGTGGTGATGCCGCACATGCAGAACGTGCTGGGCGACCTCTTCGGCGGGCAGTTGATGGCCCTGGTCGATCAAGCTGCGGCGGTGGCGGCAATACGCCATGCCGGCGGGCCGGCTGTCACCGCGAGCATCGACCGGGTCGATTTTCGGGAGCCGATTCCTATTGGAGCGCTGGTCACGTGTACCGCGTCGGTCGACTACGTGGGCAATTCGTCAATGGATATCACGGTGGAAGTGTACGCCGAGATTGTGAGCACGGGCGTCACCCGGCACACCCACACGGCCCATGTGGTCTTCGTTGCGATTGACGAGCACCGTCGCCCGAAACGGGTTCCGCGCCTGGTTCCTGAGACCGAGGAAGAGCAGGCCCGGTTCGAACGCGCCCGCCGCTATCGAGAAGGGCAGGGCCGGTCGACGTGAGAGGCGAGCGGGCCGTACTCGTCTTGAGCGGGGGTGGGGCCAAGGCGGCGGCACACATTGGGGCGTCTCAGGCAGTTGCCGAGGCGGGCCTCCGGGTCACTGCATATGTCGGTACATCGATGGGTGCCGTCATTGGGGCGGCCTTTGCCGGGGGGCGAACCGCAGACGAGATCCTGGACGACGTCGGGCGGCTGCGGCGTCGGGATATCGCCGCAATCAACCCTGCTGCACTTCTGGCCGGGTTCCGGGCGCGCTCGCTGCTACGCGAAGGGCCACTCCGGCGCACGCTCCAGCGCCTGGTGCCAATTCGCCGTTTCAATGAGTGTCGAGTTCCCCTCACCGTTGCCGCAACCGATCTCGACAGCCGCGAGCAGGTGTGGCTCGGGGCCGGCGGACTCGATGTTCCACTCCTCGATGCTTTGTACGCCTCAACTGCGTTGCCCCTGTATTACCCGCCCGCCATCATTGAGGGGCGACGCTATGCCGATGGCGGCCTCAGAGCAGTCCTGCCACTCGAGGGCGCGTTGGAAATCGAGGCCGATCTGGTCGTAGCGGTGGATGTTGGTCCGGGGTTCGACGAGCCGCTCGCTTCCGCTAAGCGAGGAGTACCGCGATTGGTGCAGGCGTACAACGAGGCCAACAGCATCCTCATGGCGTCAAACACCCAGGCGCAGGTCGCGCTGTGGGATTGCCAGGCCGGCACGGACACCGGCCTGGCTCGGCTCATCTACATCCGGCCTCAAGTGGAGCGTGGGGCGACGTTCCAGGTCAAGCGGGCGCAGGCATACGCGGAAGAAGGTTACCGCGCGGCGTCGGCGGCATTGCAAGACGCGGGCTAGTCCTTCCCAGAGCTTGACCCCTGGGATTCCCGAGTCAGATTCCCCACGGACATTGCCACCGGGTAATATGCCAATCCGGTTGCCCTGGGAGTCGTGGTCATGAAACAACCCAAGATCTTTACTATCGAGGAAGCGGAGCACACCTTGCCGCTCGTGCGCCGTGTCGTGAGAGACCTGACCCTCGAGTATCCGAGGTGGCGTGCGGCGGTCGCGCATTATGAGGTCATATCGGGCAAGGCCCGGGCTGAGGACGGCGAGACAGATGACCTGATCCAGGCTCGCGAAGCCGTGATGATGCACGCCAATCGCATTAACGCCTTCTTGGACGAGCTTGAGCAAGTCGGATGTCTCTTCAAGGGTTTCGAGAACGGCCTGGTCGACTTCTACGCGCTTCGTGAGGATCGCCTGGTGTACTTGTGTTGGATGCTCGGCGAGGATCATATCGCCTTTTGGCATGAGGTCGATGCAGGCTTCGGCGGGCGACAACCAGTCGACGCTGCTCTTCTCCCCGAACCGACCCGGTAACCAGACTCTCTCCTATGCGCCTCTTGATGCTTTTCGCCCACTGGGTAGGCCTCTCGCTCTGGATTGGGGGTGAGGTTGCGAATCTCATCATCCTCGCGGCTGCCCGACGAGAGGATCCTTCTATTTTCGGCGCCGTTGCTCGAATCAGGGTTGCCATCCTTCGGAAGGTCGTGGCACCGGGCGCGTTGGTGACCTTGTTGACCGGTCTGATTCTCACGGTCCAGCGCTATTACGTGGAGTTGTGGCTGGTTGTGATGCAAGTAGCCGGCTTTGTCGGAGCTATTCTCGTGCTCCTCATTGCCTTACCCACCGGCGTCAAGCTATCCCGGATCGACCCCACTGGAGAGAGTGTGCCCTACTTCCTAATGCTGCGGGGCCGCCTCACCTCGATCGGCGTGGTCTCCCTCGCCGTTGCCTTGCTGGGCCTCTGGGCTGGGGTGATGTAAGCCGACCCGTTTTGCAGGCCTGCCGCACCGGGCAACTCCCGCATTTGGCAATCCGCGCCGTGCACACCAGGGCGCCCAACTCCATCAGTGCTTGGTTGAAGCTCCAGGCCGTCTTGCCTCGTGTTGGTGTCAACCGGCCGGCGGTGTCCCAGAGCCGGGTATGGCTCGCGGACACTTTGGTGCGGGGATGGAACGCTCGCCGGAGGACGCGAGCCACATTCGTGTCAACCACCGGTGTCGCCCGCTCGTAGGCAAACGAAGCCACCGCTCCAGCAGTGTATCGCCCCACGCCCGGCAAGGCCTGCAACTGTTCGGGATCGGATGGAATGACGCCATCGTACTCTGCGACCACTGCCCGGGCGAGCCGGTGGAGATTCGCGGCACGCCGGTAGTACCCCAATCCCTCCCAGGATTCCCGTACCGCGCGTGGACGAGCGGCGGCGAGGGCCTCAATAGTGGGATACCTGGCCAGAAAGGCCTGGTAATACTCTTGGACCCGGGCGACCTGGGTCTGCTGTAGCATGAACTCCGACACCGCGATGTGGTAAGGATTGCGCGTGCGGCGCCAAGGTAAATCGCGACCGTGGCGGCGAAACCAGCGGAGCAATCGGCGGCGAAACTCGGGTGCGTGGCGGAAGGCACGAGGGGTAGACTTCGACGGCATGTTGCTCCAAGATACAGCCTGCTCTGGAAGCGGTCGAGCGCCGTAACGGCGTCCGGCCGGGGGTTTCTCGCACCCTGAGAAGGAATGACCACAGCGCTCTTGCGGTTCCCGTATGTGATCGGCCGAGGGCTCACGGGGTCCCTGGACCATGTGGGACGAGTGACCCTCCTCTTGGTCGAGATGGTGCGTGGGCTCCCCCAAGTGCGGACTTGGTTTCCGCTCACGGTGCGTGAGGCCTACAACGTCGGGGTGGGAAGCCTCTTCATCGTGCTCCTCGTGTCCGGCTTTGCCGGCGCAGTGACGGCACTCCAAACCGGCTACCAGTTCACCGGGAACATCCCGTACTACGTGGTCGGGAGCCTCGTGGTCGAATCGGTGGTGTTGGAACTCGGCCCGGTGCTAACGGGTCTCATCTTGGCAGGCCGCATCGGCGCGCGATATGCCGCCGAGCTCGGCACCATGCGGGTCACCGAACAAATCGACGCGCTGGAAAGCTTAGGGCGTTCGCCTGCGTCATACTTGGTGATTCCGCGGGTGCTGGCCGGTTTGATCATGGTTCCGGTGCTCGTGATCGTGGCCGATCTTGTAGGGATCGTCTCAGGTTGGTGGTTCGCGCGCCAGGTCCTTCCCCTGACCGATGCCGACTTCGTCTACGGTGCTCGAGCCTTCTGGCGCCCATTCGATGCCTACTACTCCCTCATCAAGGCGTTCTTCTTTGCGGCATCGATCACGATTATCCCCTGCTACATGGGATTCAGTACCCAGCATGGTGCCGAAGGCGTCGGAAGAGCTACCACGTACGCGGTGGTGGCGAGTTCTGTGATGATCCTCCTGCTCGACACCGTTCTCGCTCAAATTCTGCTGCACTGATGATCGAATTACGCGACTTACACAAGCGCTTCGGCGAACAGGTCGTCCTCGATGGGGTCGACTTCACTGTCATGGAGGGAGAAACGGTTGCACTTCTCGGTGAGTCGGGAACGGGAAAGAGCGTTCTCCTCAAGCACATCAACGGGTTACTTCATCCCGATGTCGGTGACATCGTCGTGGATGGAAAGCACGTGCCGTCCCTCAAGCGGCGGGAACTCTCCGAGCTGCGCTCCAGCATCGGCTACGTGTTCCAGAACGGTGCGCTGTTCGACTCGATGAACGTGTTCGAGAACATCCGATTCGGCCTTTCCGATATGGATCTTTATAATAGCGTAGACTACTGCCGTGACCGGGTGCCCGAGTGTCTCCGGCTCGTCAACTTGGAGCCGGACGTGGCCAAGAAGCTCCCGGCGGAGTTGTCGGGTGGGATGCGGAAGCGCGTCGGCGTCGCCCGGGCGATTGCAGGCCAGCCCAAGTATCTGCTCTACGATGAGCCCACCTCGGGGCTCGATCCTCTGAACGCCGATATCATCGACAACCTGGTCACCCATCTTGCCGAGGAGCTCGGGGTGACGAGCGTCATGGTGACGCATGATGTGCGCGGGGCGTTTCGGGTTGCCGATCGAATCGCGCTCTTGACCAATGGGAAGATCGCGCTGCAGGGCACCCAGAAAGAATTCCTGGAATCCGACGACGAACACGTGAAGGCGTTCCTCGAGCGGGATTTCGAAGACACCTCCTACGCGGCCTGAGTCAGACCTATGGATCTCCACTACAAGCAACAGACCATCGTCGGTGCGCTCGTCCTCGTGGCCATCGGGATCTTCCTGGTTGGGACGGTATGGCTGAGCGGACGGAGTCTGGCCGCCGGCCGCGTGATCCACGCCAACTTCACCAACATCGGTAACCTCAAGCGCGGGTCGCCGGTGCGGGTGTCCGGAGTCGAAATCGGGAAGGTGGAGAATATCGAGTTCCGGGCGGTGGAAGACGTGGTGGTCCGGCTCAGCTATTCCGATCGAGTCGAACCGATGAGCGATGCCAAGGCACGCGTCGTCTCGATCGGGCTGGTTGGCGATGTGGCGCTCGATTTGGACCCCGGTACGTCGAGTGTGCCGCTGGCCCGCGGTACCGAGATCGAAGGCACGGTCGATGGCGGGCTCGGCGCGCTGGGCGCAGACTTGGGCAGCCAAGCCTCGACGGTGCTCAAGGACCTCCACGATCTGCTGAGCTCGGGTCTGGCCGACGACCTCCGCCGGTCCTTGAACGCCACGGAACGGGTCATGAACACGTTCGGGAATACCAATCGTGGCCCGACGGCGGAACTGACTGGGGCGATGGCATCGTTGCGGCGCCTGGGTGAGCGGCTCGATTCGACGCTGGCCACCCCCGGCCTCAGGCAGGCGCTCACCAACCTGGACACGGTGACCGCCAACATGGCCCACATGACAGCGCAGCTCACCACCACCGGCGCACGGCTCGACAGCTTGCTCGACGCCATCAATCGTGGTGAAGGCACGTTGGGCAAGTTCGCGACCGATACGACCCTCTATACGGGAATGGTCGACGTGTCGCAGTCACTCAAGCAGTTGCTCGACGGGCTGAACCAGGAGCCTGGAAAGCTCACCGTGCAACTGCGGCTGTTCTAGCGCCGCGCCGCAACGGTCCGCCTGCCGGCATCGACAAACATGTCGCTCACGCTCACCTTCCTAGGCACCGGGGCCGCGGTCCCGACCCCGGAGCGCAACGTCAGTAGTCTCGCCATCTCGCGAGAGGGCGAAACCCTGCTGTTCGACTGCGGTGAGGGTACCCAACGGCAAATGATGCGGTACGGTGTCGGGTTCTCCTTTCGCGAACTGTTCTTCAGTCACTATCACTCGGATCACCTGCTGGGACTCACCGGCCTGATCCGCACCTTGGGCATGCAGGGACGCACCGATCCAGTGATCCTGTACGGCCCCAAGGGGGCCGGGAAGATCCTGCGTGGAGCCCTCGACGTCGGCATCGAGCGGACCAAGTTCCCGGTCGAGATCGTGGAAGTTCGGGCGGGTGAAACGCTGGCTCGCGACGAATATGACCTCCTGGTGTTCCCCACCGAGCACCGCGCCGATACCGTCGGCTACGCGTTAGTCGAGCACGAGCGGCTCGGCCGATTCGATCCAGCGCGCGCCAGGGAGCTGGGCATCCCGGAAGGGCCGGCATGGGGCAAGCTCCACCGTGGAGAGACGGTGGAGCTACCCGATGGGAGAACCGTGGGCCCCGAGGGGCTTGTCGGTGAGCGGCGGCACGGCCGCACCATGGTCTACACCGGCGACACTCGGCCACGAGACGAGGTCATTGACGCGGCACGAGATGCGGACCTCCTGATTCACGAGGCGACCTTCGGCCACGACGAGCTCGACCGCGCAAAGGATACCGGGCATTCGACCGCGCTGGAGGCCGCCGAAGTGGCCCGAGCCGCCGGGGTTCGCCGGTTGGTCTTGACCCACATCTCGGCCCGCTATAGTCGGGAGGCACCGGAACTCCTGGCGGAAGCGCAGGCCGTGTTCGCCGAGACGATCGTGGCCCGAGATGGGCTCACGATCGAGGTAGGCTTCGCACACGAGGGCTGAGGCGCGAACCCAAGCGGAGGATTCCGCATTGAATCACTCACGCCCGACGCGCTACGAGCTCGCCCTCGTGGGGATCGTGTTCGTTGTGCTCGTCTGGTCCGGCATAGGTCCGCACGATGGCTTCACCTGGTTTCTCGAAGTCGCCCCGGTCCTCGTGGGCCTGCCGATCCTCATGGCGATCTATCGGAGATTCCGTTTCACGCCCCTGGCGTACACACTCATCGCCATCCATGCCGTCATCCTGATGGTGGGTGGGCACTATACCTACGCTCAGGTACCGCTCGGGTACTGGTTGCAGGATTGGCTCGAATTTTCCCGGAATCACTATGATAGACTTGGCCACTTGGCGCAGGGCTTCATCCCTGCCATCGTCGTTCGAGAAATCCTGATCCGGCGTTCGCCGCTGCGGCGGAGCCGGTGGCTGCCTTTTGTTGTAGTTTCAATCTGTCTTGCGTTTAGCGCGTTGTACGAGCTAATCGAATGGTGGACCGCCGTGGCAACCGGCGAGGCTGCGGAGGCGTTCCTCGGCACGCAAGGAGATGTCTGGGATACCCAATGGGACATGATGCTGGCTCTCATCGGAGCGATCCTTGCCTTGCTCACGCTATCGCGGCCTCACGACCGTCAGTTGTCCGGCCGCTCGGCGGGCCGGCCGGCACCGGAGTACTACCTTGCGGCTAATGATTGAATTCCCTCTCCGGGTGGTCATGCGCTCGCTCGCCTTGGGTGCGCTCGTGCTTCTGTCTGCGTGTACGCTCGAACGCCGTGATCCGCCGCCGTCTCCTGGTCAGGCAATACGGCTGGAGGTCGAGAACCAGCTGCGCCGATATTACGCCGACTTCAGTGCTCGCGACTGGACCGCCTTCGCCTCGCACTTCTGGCCCGGCGCCATCATCACGACGGCCTGGCAGCCGCCGGGTGAGCCCGGGGTCCGAGTGGATGTTCAGACCGTGCCGGCTTTTGTCGCGCGGGCTCCGGAGGGGCCTGGAAGCAAGGCCGTTTTCTCCGAGGAAATGCTGAGCGCCGATATCAGGGTTTCGGGCGAGCTGGCCCAGGCATGGGTCCGTTACCGGGCGAAGTTCGGCGATCTGGGCAGCGTGGCCGAGTGGGAGGGCACCGATGCCTTCTCGCTGCTTGCGGTGGACGGCCAGTGGAAGATCGTCTCATTGACGTTTGCCGCGGATTAGAGGGCATCCCGGCCGCTCAGGTATCCGCCGGCCAGGAGGCCCGAGAAGTAAGATTCCTCTCGCCTTCAGGGTTCCTTTCAAGTTCCGTCGCTATTCTGCCCTGTGAAGGCCGCATAGGATAAACCGTGCGGTCCCGATCCCCCGGATCGAGGCCGCCCTTGGACGGTGAGAGCAATCATGACACCCAGGACTCTCGAGGCGCCGCCTGTGCCAGAGGCGGCGGAAGACCTCAACCCCTTTCACATCGCGATGGCGCAGTTCGACGGCGCCGTCCGCTACCTGCCGGATCTGGATCCAGGCATGGTGGAGTTCCTGAAGCGCCCCGACCGGCTGATCACGGTCGAGTTCCCGATCGAGACCCAGGATGGTGAGGTCCGGAACTTCGTGGGCCATCGGGCCATTCATAATAGTGTCCGCGGCCCGGGGAAGGGCGGCATCCGCTATCACCCGGATGTCACGGCCGATGAGGTGCTGGCGCTGGCGTCGTGGATGACCTGGAAGTGCGCCGTGCTGGATGTGCCCTTCGGCGGCGCCAAGGGTGGTGTCGTCTGCAACCCCAAGGAACTCACGACGTCGGATCTTCGGAAGATCACTCGCCGATTCATTGCGGAGTTGGGCGAGACCATTGGGCCGCACACCGATATCCCGGCACCGGACGTCAATACCAACGCCGAAACGATGGCGTGGATCTACGACACGTACCAGATGATGCACCCCGGTGAGAACAATCTCCCGGTCGTGACCGGGAAGCCGGTTGACATCGGAGGATCGTTGGGTCGTAAAGAGGCGACCGCGCGTGGGTCGTTGTTCTGCACCCAGCGGGCTTTGGAGCGTGGGCTCGTGCCTGAGCTCGAAAGCGTGAAGGATGCGACGGTGGTGATCCAGGGGTACGGCAACGCCGGGTCGATCGCGGCCGATGAATTCGCCAATGCGGGCGCACGCATCACTGCGGTGAGCGATTCCAGGGGCGGCATCTTCGCAGTGGACGGCCTGGATCACAAGGCGGCGCTGGAGCACAAGCGTCGGACCGGCTCCGTCGTCGGCCTCCCGCACACGACTACGGTGAGCAACGCCGAGTTGCTTGCGGTGCCGTGTGACATCCTGATTCCGGCGGCGATGGAGAACGAGATTCGGATCGACAACGCCGGCGAGGTGCGGGCTAGCGTGGTTGTCGAGGCGGCCAACGGCCCGACGACGCCTGGCGCCGACCGGATCCTGTTCGACCGGGGCGTCCAAGTCCTTCCCGATATTCTGGCGAATGCCGGCGGCGTTACCGTCAGCTATTTCGAGTGGGTCCAGAACATCGAGAACGAGCAGTGGGACCTGGAGACCGTGAACCAGAAGTTGCTCCGGAAGATGAACCTGGCCACCGACGCGGTGATCGACATGCAGCGGGAGATCAACGACTCCCTCGATGAAATCGAAGCCGAGCGGAAGAGACAGAACGGTGGCCGCGGGGAGCCGCTCGAGCCGGTGGATCTCAGGACGGCGGCGTACATTCTGGCGGTCCGGCGTGTGGCGCGGGTCACCGCTGCCCGCGGGATCTGGCCGTAACAGATAAAGGGGTGACGCACTCGTCACCCCTTTACCATCAGCAACGTTCTAACAGGCCCGGGGTCTTCACGACTGCCGGGCCTTGGCCTTGTTTAGGGTACGAGGCCGGCCGGGAGGCCGTTCGGATACACGTCCCGAATGGACTGCTCGATGCGCTCGACCCGTCGGTCCGGGTTGGGGT
>JABDII010000496.1 GCA_013003805.1 Gemmatimonadales bacterium | reverse complement strand
CAGCAGACCGATCATGGTGGGGAGCATCTCGGCCACACCCCCACCCTGCGGCGTGGAGTTGACCATCCAGATGGTCCGTTCCCGCAACATCGGCAAGACGGGGCCGGCATCCAGTTGCATTGTCTGGACCGCCGCCGCCAGATCGGCCACCATCGCGAAATCGGACAGCTGGTTACGGGCGTTGACCTCTACGCGAAATGCCACGCACCCTCCCTTGACAGCAGGACATTGTTCGCTCGGCCGGTCGAGCCCGGCATCTGCCGGGTTCAATCTATACTGAAGCCGACTCTATATTGAGTCGAACCCCCTTGTCCCATGGGAGATCCGCGTGCTCGATTCCCCGTCGCCACACACGTCCCCCTCTCGTTCCGGTGAACCCGACGCCCCCTTCCAGCCCCCCGCACCGAGGCCGCCGCTGCCCTCGCCAAGCGACACATGGGCAATGTTTCTCGATGTCGACGGGACCCTGCTCGAGATCGCCCCTACCCCGGAGAGCGTCGCCGTCAGAGGCGACACCGTCGAGATCCTCGAGCGCCTGGCCCATGCGGCCGGCGGCGCCGTGGCGCTCGTGAGCGGTCGGCCGATCCGCCAGCTCGATCAGCTGTTCGGTCCGCTCACCATCGCGGCCGCCGGGCTCCACGGGCTGGAATGGCGGAGCGCTGCCGGGACTTTCCACGATGCCGAGGGCGCCACCCCAGACTTGGCCCCGGTGCGGCGGACGCTCGAGGAGTTTGCGGACCGGAACCCCGGCGTCCGGATCGAAGACAAAGGCATGACGGTTGCCCTTCACTATCGTTTGGCGCCGGACTGTGAGGCGGAAGCGAAGCAATTCGTGAACGAGATCGCTCGCCAACTCGGTGATCGCTTCCACGTTCTGGCCGGCAAGATGGTGCTGGAGATCAAGTCGATCGACGCGCACAAGGGCATGGTCGTAGAACGGTTCCTGGCCGAGGACCCGTTCGCCGGCCGCGTGCCGGTCTTTGTCGGCGACGATGTCACCGATGAGGAGGCCTTCGACGCGGTGAACCGGCACGGTGGCTATTCCATCCGCGTCGGTCCACCGGAGGAAACCAGGACCCAAGCTCGATGGAGGCTCGAGTCGGTGAGCCAGGTGCATACGTGGCTCGCCCGAGTGGCAAACGCGCTCGAACAGAGCGAGACCGCGTGACGTCGGTCCCGATGCGGCTCATCGCCGACATCGGCGGCACGAATGTGCGCTTCGCCGTCATGAGTCCTGGCGGCCGGCCCCGGTATGTCACCCATTTCAAGTGCGCAGACTACCGGTCCTTCCCGGCGGCAATTGACGCTTACCTCGCACACCTCCAGCTAGACCCTCCGCCGTCGGGGGCCGCGTTTGCGGTCGCGGCTCCCGTACTGGGCGACCGCGTCCGGTTCACCAACAATACCTGGGCCTTCTCAATTGATGGCGTGCGGCGCCGGTACGGCTTCGCCGACCTTCAGGTGATCAATGATTTTTCGGCGATCGCGCTCGCGATCCCCCGGTTACGCGCCTCCGACCGCAGGAAGATCGGCGCGGGCCGCGCAATCAAGCACGCGGCGATCGGCGTGATCGGACCAGGCACCGGCCTCGGTGTCTCGGGACTGATCTGGACCGGCCGCCACTTTGTTCCGCTGGCCTCCGAGGGGGGAAAAGTCACGCTCCCGCCATTCGACGATTTCGAAGCGGAGATCCTCCAACGGCTGCGACGAGAGTTCGCCCACGTGTCGGCCGAGCGGTTGCTGTCGGGCGATGGCTTGGCCCTACTCTACCGTGCGATCGGCGACGTCCGCGGCCACACGGTGCGACCGCTCTCCGCCAAGACCATTACCACCCGAGCACGATCGGGGGAGTGCGCTACCTGCCGCCTCACGATCAACGCGTTCTGTGCCATGCTGGGTACCATTGCGGCCGACCTCGCCCTCACGCTCGGCGCCTTGGGTGGGATGTATATCGCAGGCGGAATCGTTCCCAAGTTCGGGCCCTTGTTCGTCCGCTCCCCGTTCCGGAAACGCTTCGAGAGCAAGGGGCGGTTTTCACGGTACCTGGCGGGTATTCCTACGTATCTGATCACCCACCCGAATCCGGGACTGGAAGGGTTGGGCTATCTGATCGAATCTCGGCCCGACGCCTGACCCGCCATTCCTCCGGCTGCTCCCTACTCCCTACTCCCTACTCCCTATTACATAAATTCTGCACGGTCGTTCAACCGAGCGCATCCAGTGGAAAGTTACTACCAGACAGCGGACCTGCTCCTCACTTCAATCATTGTTGCGGCGGCTGTTGGATCCGTCGCCACCGTCTGGGCCTGGGCGCAGAGCGGGGTGGTATGGCCCTGGTCGAAACCCAGGCCGCGAATCGAAGGCGACGACGTAGCCCGCCTCACCCAAGCCGTGGAGCAACTGCACGATCGGCTCGAAGACCTGGAGGAGGAACTGGGTTCCATGCACGATCGCCTGGAGTTCACCGAACGCCTGCTGGAACGCCCTCGGGATGAGCAGGTCGATGATGGGCATCCGCCGCCTGCCCCCTAGATTCCTGTTGGAATCCCGGTATTCTTGGCGAAGCACATCGGGAGCGAGTCGTGGAGCCATACCAAATCCAAGCAATCCTCGAGATGCTGATCCCGGCGACCGCGGTCGTGATGGGACTCGGCATCCTTTCATGGACCTGGGTCAGGACGCGAACCGCCAAGTACGGCAGCGCCGAGGTCGCCAAGCTCACGGAGGCAGTGAAGCAAATCGAGGACCGGGTCGATGGGATGCAGGAGGAGCTGGGGTACGTTCACGAACGCTTAGACTTCACCGAGCGGGTGCTCACCCACGTCGCCGATGACCAGGGGGCCGGACCTCCCGAACTCCCCAAGCACTAATCACGCCCGCTCCGCCACCCAACCGCCGAAGACCAACGCCCGATAGAATTGGGACGGGTTCCGAAAGCCGGCTTCGCTCAAGAGCTCGGTGACCCGCTCCGCCGGCACGTTGTAGACCCCGTCGCGCACCTGCTCCCGATACAGGGCTTCTTCCTCCTCCGAGACCCCGTGGTAGCGGGCGTAGCGCATCCATGCCTCCATCATCTGGTCGAACGGAGCGGTTCCAGCCTCTCCATGTGAATCGACCAGGGTGAACGGCGCACCGGGCCGGAGCCGCGCTGCAATGTCCCGGAGCAGGCGGAGCTTGGCCCCGTCATCTGGTTGGAAGTGGAGCACCAGGAGCAGCGTTGCGGCATCGAAGGGTCTGGTCTCCGGCAGCTCCGCGAGATGCCCGCGGCAGAACTCGATTCGGGATTCCATGCCGAGGTCTGCCATCCTGGCTCGTGCTTGGGCGAGCATGCCCTCCGACGGTTCCACCGCGGTAAGAAGCCAGCCCGGTTCCCCTCGGGCATACGCCGCAAGCTCGTTTCCGGTCCCGGCGCCCACCACCAGGACGCGAGCGGTTGGCCCCACCGTCATCCGTAGCACGGCGGGCGTGAGGTGCATGAGGTCGTCGTATCCCGGCACGACCTGACGTATCACCCGCTCGTAGCGCGTGGCGTAGTCACCGTCGAAGTCGAAGCCCGGCTGGTCGGCCACGGTTACGCCCGGGCGCGGTCCATGGCGTCGCGCACGCGGCGGGCTGCCTGTTCGATCGAATCAAGGGTGGAGTTCGGGGGAAAGACTTCAGCACCAACTCCGACGGCGACGGCTCCCGCTGCGACGTAATCCGCAATGGTCTCAGACGTTGGTCCGCTGGTCGGAATGAGGGGAACGTCCGGGAGCGGGCCGCGGACCGCACGGAGGAAGGCGGGCCCGCCTAACGGCCCGGCCGGAAACACCTTGACTAGCGACGCGCCGGCGCGGTGAGCCGCCAGGATCTCCGTCGGCGTGCCGGTGCCCGGTATGGCGAGGAGCCCCACGCGACGGGCCTCATCGCACACCGCGGAATCGAACACCGGGGAGAGGACGAACTTCCCGCCGGCCCTGGCAACGCTGCGCACGGCCTGCCGGCTGAGAACCGTTCCCGCTCCGACCAGCATTTCCTCGCGCTGCGCTAGGGTACCGATGATATCGAGTGCGTTCGGTGTGGTGAGGGTCACTTCGAGCGTGCGGAGACCGCCACGCGCCGCCGCCTCGCACTTGTCGAGCACCGGATCGCCGGCTCCCATCCGAATGCAGAGGATGACGCCATCGTGGAGCAGCCGCTCCCGCGTCCGTGAGATTCTCTCGGCAGGACCTTCAACCATATTGGCCAGTTTCTTTGACGGCATAGTCATGCTGCCCCGATCGAGGACGGTTTTGCGCCCCGTGGCGTCACCACAACCGGGAGCGTCTCTATTTTTTCCTGAGCCTAACGGCGGTGCCGTAGGCCAGCAGCTCGGCCGCGCCCTGGGTCACGGCGGACGTGGTAAACCGAATACACACGATCCCGTCGGCCTTCAGCTTCTTGGCTTCTGCAACCATCCGATCGATCGCCTGCTCCCGCGACTCACCCAACATCTTGGTGTACTCCTGGATCTCGCCGCCCACCACGTTCCGGAGGCCGGCCAGGATGTCCTTCCCGATATGGCGCGCGCGAATCGAGTTCCCTCGCACCAGGCCGAGCGTCTCGGTTACTTGCCATTCCTCGGGCACGTCTTGGGTCGTCATGAGCATGGCTCGGCTCCTAGCGGTCGACGTTCTTGGAGTAGTGGTCGTCCTCGGTACTCTCTACCCGGTCCTTGACTACTTTCGCGAACAGGAGGCCTATGCCGGCAAGCGCCGCGAGCCCAACGAGGCCGTACGGCAAAAGGGCAACCATTCCCCGAATCATCGCATAGAGCCAGACCGCTGCGACGGCGAACAACAGTAGATACCCTAGCTTCTCCATGTGGTTCTCCTTGTTGGGGCGTTCCCCACAACGGTTCAAGGTAATATGCTTGACGGAGCGCAGTCGCTTCACCGCCACCCCCCCCCGCCGCCCCGCTCCCGCGCACGGAGGATACGGCATGCAGCACTACATCTGCGCGACCTGCGGGGTCCAATACCCGGAGAGCGCCTCACCCCCCGACCAGTGTGTGGTTTGCGAAGACGAGCGGCAATACGTCGGCTGGGAGGGCCAAGAGTGGACCACCCTCGACGCGCTTCGCGGGCAGTACCGGAATCGCTTCGACCCGATGGAGCCCGGACTCACCCGAATCGGCATGGAGCCCACGTTCGCGATCGGGCAACACGCCTACCTGGTGGAGGCGCCCGACGGGGGGGGGAACATCCTCTGGGATTGCATCAGCCTGATCGATCTGAAAACCATCGCCCGGGTGCAGGAACTCGGTGGCCTGTCCGGTATCGCTCTCTCCCATCCGCATTACTACTCGAGCATTGTCGAATGGAGTCGAGCGTTCGACGGCATCCCCATCTACATCAACGCCGCCGACCGGCACTGGGTGGTCCGCCCGGATCCCGCCATCGTCTTCTGGGAGGGAAAGACTCGTTCACTGGGCACGGGACTCACCCTCATTCACGGGGGCGGTCACTTTGACGGCGGGGCAATGCTCCATTGGAACGGCGGAGCCGAGGGACGAGGGGGGGCCCTGCTCCCCGGCGACATCATCCAGGTGGTTCACGACCGGCGGTGGGTGAGTTTCATGTATAGCTACGTGAACTACATCCCGCTCCCCGCGGCAAAGGTGAAGCAGGTCGCAGCGGCGGTCGAACCGT
>JABDII010000056.1 GCA_013003805.1 Gemmatimonadales bacterium | reverse complement strand
CCGCTGTTCTATCGCGAATACGCCTACAACGACCAAGGAAGGGCCTTCATCATCTCCGTAGCCATTGGAGAGGAAGCCAGCAAAGACCTCCAACGCCAAGTCTGGTGGATACTGGACAGCCTCGAATACCACCCGGCCACACAACAGTGAACAGAGACCCAGAGGCCGGCAAACGGCTATACCCGACCGGCCTCCCTCGACTCACTTGACCTGCTCTTGCTTCGAACAGTTCCTTACAGGCGCTTCGACCATCCTGAAGCCGCAAACGTTAAGCGCGCCCAGGCTCACTCACGTTGCACTTCAAGACGACCAGGTGATAGTGCCAGACGGCAAGTGCACCACCGTCGTCAAGCCAGCAGTCCCGCAGACCTGGCAGCCCTGAGGACCGCGGCACAGATCACCTACCGCCTTGCGCCTATCAAGTGCTCACGAGCGTTCGGGATCCGGCAGATCAGGCGCAGCTCGAACCTGACGATCGCCACGGTGAGTGCAACAGCCCACTCGCGGAAGTGCCTGATTGATGATGCCCGGCGGAATGCTCGTTACAGCGACAGAATTGTTGCTCGGGTTGGTGCTGATGAGCTACCGCGACGGGGTTGATGATGAGCCGAGTACGAGAAACCGAACCTGGACACGCCCAAGTACCTTCGATTCGTCCACCTCTCCGGCCACGTGCAGGCAGCCATCTTGTCCGGTTGGCGAGGGACTGACCGCCGCCGAGGGTCACATCTAACTCTCAACTGGCGGGCCCTAACATGCCGACCTATGGCCGCAGCGAAACGGGCTCCCGTACTCACCCCGCAGGCAGAGGACTTCCCCCGCTGGTACCAAGACGTCCTCAACAAGGCCGAACTGGCAGACAATGGGCCGGTCCGGGGCACAATGGTCATCCGACCCTACGGGTATGGCATCTGGGAGCGGATGCAAGCCGAGATGGACAAGCGGATCAAGCTTGCTGAGGCGGAGAACGCCTATTTCCCGCTGTTCATCCCCCAGAGCTACCTCACAAGAGAATCCGAGCACGTCGAGGGATTCAGCCCGGAGCTTGCTGTCGTGACCCACGGCGGAGGCAAGGAACTCGAAGAACCCTTGGTGGTCCGACCCACGAGCGAGACTGTCATCGGCGAGTTCATGGCCAAGTGGATCCAAAGCTACCGTGACCTGCCCCTGTTGCTGAACCAGTGGGCCAACGTGGTGCGCTGGGAGCTGCGGCCCCGCGTGTTCCTACGCACGAGCGAATTCCTGTGGCAGGAGGGCCACACCGCCCACGCCACACGGGAGGACGCTGCTGCTTATGCGGCCAAGATCCTCCAAGAGGTCTACGCCGACTTCATGGTCAATGTGCTGGCCATCCCCCTCCACCTCGGCATCAAGCCAAGCTACGACCGCTTCGCCGGCGCCACCAACACCCTGGCCTGCGAAGCGATGATGCGGGACGGCAAAGCGCTGCAAATGGGTACCAGCCACGAACTCGGCCAGAACTTCGCCAAAGTGTTCGACATCCTCTACCTCGATGGCGACAGCAACCAACAACACGCCTGGACCACCAGTTGGGGTACCTCCACCCGAATGGTCGGCGGGTTGATCATGGCCCACGGCGACGACAACGGACTGAGCATTCCGCCCGCGCTCGCCCACATCCAGGCCGTCGTCATCGTGGTCCGAGCGGGCAGCGACGTCGACAACGCAGCCAGCAAGCTCATGGCCGACATCGGCGACCACGGCGTCAAAGTTCGCCTCGACGACCGAACCGGCACCGCACTCGGTCGCCGGATCACTGACTGGGAACTCAAAGGCGTGCCGGTCCGAATCGAGGTCGGCCCCCGCGAATTGGAGAAGAGCGAGGTCACCGTCGTCCGTCGGGACACAGGCGACAAACAGCGGGTCAGCGTCGAGGGCGCCCCCGCAGCCGTGGCCGAACTCATGGACCAAATCCAAGACGACATGCTCGCCGCCGCTACCGAGTTCCGAGACACCAACACCGCCGATGCCGCCACCATCGACGAGGTACTCGAAGCCGCTGCCAACGGCTTCGCCAGAGTCCCCTGGAGCGTAGTCGCCGGCCAAGATGCGAAAGCCGCCCTCGTCGACAAGGCTGTCACCGTCCGCTGCATTCAGCGCGCCGACGGCACCATCCCCGACAACGAAAACGAACCCGACCTTGTCGCCTACTGCGCCCGCAGCTACTGACTCACAGATTACCCGTCACCAGGCGCGTTATCGAGCGTCTTCGAGCGAGAGATCCGGCTGGGAGCGATGATTGGGTGGTGTGGCACGCACCGGTCGGGCGGTGGCTCTCCTGTTGAGCTGATTGGGCCCAGCTCGGTCGGGTCCGGTCCGCCGTTCCGGTGGTGCTTGCCACCCCTTGGCCTGTAAGCACAAGAAAGGGGCGGTCCTGTCAATCGTAGGTATCACTGGTGGTGTCGACACCCATGCTGATATTCATGTGGCGGCGGCGGTCGACCACAACGGTGGACTGTTGGGTGTGGAATCGTTTCCTGCTGATCTCGCCGGGTATGGGGCTCTGCTCAGCTGGTTGACCGAGTTTGGTCCGATCATCCGAATCGGGGTTGAAGGGACTGGATCGTGGGGTGTTGGGCTGGCCAGGTTCCTAGCGGATCAGGACCTCGAGGTGATCGAGGTAGATCGACCCAACCGTCAGGCCCGACGCAAACAGGGCAAGTCGGATCCGACTGATGCTGTCTCAGCGGCCAGAGCTGCTCTGTCCGGGGAGGCTTCGGTGACACCGAAGGCCCGGAACGGTGCGGTGGAACAGATCCGTGTCCTGATGGTGGCTCGACGTTCGGCCCGTCAACAACGTATCCAATCGTT
>JABDII010000441.1 GCA_013003805.1 Gemmatimonadales bacterium | reverse complement strand
CGTCGGGACCGCCCGAGCAGTGAGCGCGATCGTGACCTATGCCCGGGCCGGCGGGACCTATACCGACACCCTCCAAACCGTAATCCGGTGCGAATAGCCATGCGGAACACGCGCGGATTCACCCTGGTCGAGCTCATGATCGTCGTCGTGATGATGGCGATCATCGGTGGCGCCATGGTCCGGATGTTGACGAACACCCAGCGGCTGTCCCGCGAACAGGCGGAGCGGGTGGGGCTGCAGTCCAACCTGCGGACCGGGGCCTTTCTCGTTCCTTCAGAGCTTGCCGAGGTGGGCATCAACGCGACTGCGTCCGATCTCCAGGTCATGGGGGCCAACGCAATCCAGTATCGCGCCATGCGCGGCGCCGGGGTCTCCTGCCAGGTTACGGCTACCGAGATCCGGCTCTGGGATATTCCGGAAATGCCGTACTACGGCATCCGAAACATGATTACAGCCAACAACCGCGATCGTATTCTGATCTTTGCGGAGATTGATCCGGCCGACCCGAACGACGACATCTGGATTGATCGCCAGCTGACCGGTGTGACGCCGAGCACGTGTGCCGGACGCCCGGCGATCGCCCTCACGTTTGCGGACATCTCGGCTGCAACGCCGAACGGGATCGTGGACGTGATGGCGGGTGGCCCGGTGCGGAGCTATGAGATCATGCGCCTCGAGTCCTTCACCCAGAACGGGCAACTGTGGCTGGGTGCCCGGTCGGTGAGTGCCGGTGAAGTGGCTCTCCAGCCGGTACTCGGACCACTGGCCGCCAACGGATTTCAACTCGAGTACCTGGATGGGAACGGTAACCCGACCGGTGCTGCCACCGGTGTGCGAGCCATCCGGGTCACCCTGCGCGGTCTGACGCAGGCCGCGGTGAGCCGAGGTCTGGGGCAGGCCAATATGGTCGCCCAGGACAGCCTCGTCGCCATGATTGCTTTGCGGAACGCGCCTAAACCGTAGGCGACGTCCGATTGATAAAGGAGTGAGACACATGCGAACCCCTCGACTTTCAGACGAACGCGGCATCGCGCTGGTCATGGCCGTGTTTGCCATTGTGGTCATCGGCGCTTTGGTGGCGGGGACCTTCTTCGCCGGGCGGCTGGAACAGCGGACCGGACTCAACGCGATGTCCGGGGCGCAGTCGTTCGAAGCGGCCGAAGCGGGGCTCACGGATGTGTTGGACAACTGGGATACGTCGATCTACAACGCCATGGCGACCGGCGACACCATGACGCTGCCCAGCGTGTCCATGGGAGGGAACACCTGGTATGTGAACCGGGTCACCCGCATGAATGACAACCTGTTCCAGATCATCTCGGCCGGTGCCAAAGCCGACGCCGGCGGCAATATCATGGCGCAGCGAGTGGTGGGTACCTTCGCTCGGCTCATCATGCCGCTCGTCGACATGACCGCGGCCATCACGGTGAACGGAACCATGACCATCGGTGGGTCCACCGAAGTGAGCGGGGTCGATGAGAATCCAGTGGGCTGGAGCGGAAGCTGTGCGACCCCCACCGACACCCTGGCCGGAATCCGGAGTTCCTCGACCACCGTCAACACCAACGGGGCGAACTGTAGTGGTCTCGCCTGCGTCGAGGGCGACCCGCAGTTCCAGGGTGGAGACCCGACGGTCGACTCTACCATCTTCAACGACTTCGGCGGGATCAGCTTCGACGAACTCGCGGCGATGGCCGATATCCAAGTCAGCGGCACCCGGACGGGATTGGCCCCTTCGCTTACCGTTGCCGTGCCTCCGCGCTGCGATCGGAGCGACGACAACAACTGGGGCGAGCCCTATTTCGGGACCGGCTTCGCTGCGTGCTTCAACTATTTCCCGATCATCTACGCGCCGCACAACGTCCGGATCTCCGGCGGCCGCGGCCAGGGTATTCTCCTGGTTGAGGGTGATCTCGAGCTCTCCGGTGGCATGGAGTTCTACGGTCCCGTGATCGTCCAAGGACGGGTCAGGAGCACCGGGACCGGCGGGCACATCTTCGGCGGCCTCATGGCCGCCCAGGTGGATCTCGACCCCTCGACGTTGACCGGTAACTCCCTGGCCCAGTTCTCATCCTGCGCCCTGGAGCGGGCGTTGCGAGCGGCGGCCACTGCCCGCCCGCTCGGGGAACGGGCCTGGATGCAGGTCTATTCGCTGAACTAGGACGTTTCCCCTGTCGTCTCTGCTGCGGTCCGGGTCCGAGTGGCCCGGGCCGCGGTTTCTTTCCGCCATGCCGCCTTGTTGCTAGGGGCTCACCCAGTGGCTCGCCTCGGGATATCTTCCCTCCCAGGCCCTTATCCCCACGGTCTTCCCATGCGTGATCGCAAGCGAATCCTGGAAAACCTCGAGGTCATCTACCGCGAGTCCTACGACCGGGCCAAGGCGGAGGACCAACCCAGTCGCATGGCCGAGCTGGACAACTCCTACATGCGGGATCAGCTGTTCTTTGAGGTGCTGCTCGACATCCGCGACCTCTTCGCCGTCGCACCGGCCGCCGAGTCGAAGAAGGGCAGCGCGCTCGAGAAACTCGAGACGCTCCGTCGACTGACGAGGCTCCGGTAGAGGCCTTCGACTCAACCCCTATGTCCTAGCCCAGCAGAAGGCCAGCCGGATGGAGGGCTCACTGGGGGCTCCCGAGCCGTCGCGTCTCTGTCGTGCCCGAGCCACACTCCAACCTCCCTACTTAAAGAACTCTTCATCCTTTTCTTGCGTGGTCCTTCCTTCGCGATGTGTCAGTCTATTGACGCGTGAGGCATGGCCGTTGCAGCGAATTACCATGTTGTCGATCTGTCCCCTGAGCTCTTGTCAACTCCAGCAGAACGGAGCCATCAATGAGGCCCTCGCGACTGCTTCTTGCCGTTGTGCTGCTGCTCGGTGTCCCGACGATCGCTACGGGCCAGCGCGCCCGCCTGGTGATCCCACTGGAGCAACTCGAAGCTCAGGCTGCGGCAGACAGTAACGATGCGCGCGCGCATTACGCGCTCGCGCTTGCATGTCTTCTCAAACGACACAATGACGATGCCGAGCGCGCTCTGCGTGAAGCCATTGCGATCGAACCGGAATTCGCGCCGGCGCATTTCGCCTTGGCGTTTCTCCCGTATGCGAGACGAAGCAAGCTGTGGAAGGAACAGAGCCGCGGACGCGTACCTGCGGAATGGGTTCCTGCGATTGAGGAGTCATATCGCTCGAGTCGACTCGCGTTCTTGCTGGACCCTTTCGTGGATCTCAAGGTACTCCTTGCGGTCGTACCCGCGCGGAAGGACCTGGGCCTCACGAAGCGTGAGCTCTCTATCTACATCGAGTTAGTGAAGGGCTTCGAGTTCTTCTGGGA
>JABDII010000048.1 GCA_013003805.1 Gemmatimonadales bacterium | reverse complement strand
CACCGCCGGTACCAGTCTCCGATGATTGCCGTAAGCGTGGCCCTGATTGCCGTGGGGCTCTTGATTCCATCGGCATGGTGGATCGACCTGCTGCGCCCGGGCCCTGTTGGCTCTCTTCAGGGCGAATTGCTGTTAGGGGCCTCGCTCTGGCGAGTCGGTCTGGTTCTCATGGGTCTCTGGCTGGCTGCTGCCGCGCGTTGGCACTGGTGGCGAGATCCTGAGTCCTCTCGACCTGCTACTCAGATCTCCCGCTCGGAACGGTGGGTCCTTGCCGGCATCCTCTTGCTGGCCCTCATCCTAAGACTCTACCGGCTCGGCGAGGGGCTCTGGGTGGACGAGGTGGCGACCCTCATCAACTACGTCCGCCAGCCATTCGGTGTCATCCTCACAACGTATGACTCCGAAAACCAGCATTTCGTAATCTCTCTGCTGGCACGCGCAGTGATCAGCGTGACTGGTGAGAGTGCCTGGGCGCTTCGGCTGCCCGCCGTCCTCTTTGGCGTGGCTGGTATTTGGGCTCTCTATCGGTTTGCCCTGGAGGTGACCACTCGCCGGGAGGCCTTCCAATCGGCGGCCCTCCTCACCGTAGCGTACCACCACGTCTGGTTCAGCCAAAACGCGCGGGGGTATTCGGGTGTGCTGTTCTGGACGCTGCTGTCGAGCTGGCTCTTGCTCCGGGCACTACGGGCCCCGCGCTCTCGGCTCTGGTTCGCCTACGGTCTCGCCGTCGCTGTTGGCGCGTACACGCATCTCACGATGATTTTTGTTGCCGCGGGTCATTTCCTCATCTTCCTGGCCGACACGGCACGCCAGCCTTCAGCGCCCGGACGGGCACGTTGGATTCCCCTTGCGAGCGGTTTCGGGCTGTCTGCAATCCTGGCCTATACGCTCTTCAGCTTCGGCCTCCCGCAGTTCATCTCCACGGCCTTGCAGGAAGAGTCCCTGGTCGCCACCTGGAAAGACCCACTATGGACGCTCCGCGAGACCATCCGCATGCTGCACCTCGCCAGCGCAAAGGGTGCCGTCGGCATTGTGGGCCTGGGGGTGCTGGGCCTCGGTCTGGCGAGCTACTGGCGAGATCGGCCCGTGGTCGTAGCCTTGCTGTTGGTACCAGTCGTCCTCGTTTCAGCAACGGCCATCGGTATGGGGCACCACTTGTGGCCTCGCACCGTGTTCTTCTCAGCCGGGTTTGGGATCCTCATCCTGATTCGTGGCCTTGGGGACGGCGCCAGATGGCTCGCCACGGTCCTTCGGCTTCCAGACCGCGCTCGTGACTACTCGGCGCAAGTGGCAGTCGGCATTGCCATCCTCGTGTCCACCGCGACGCTCCCGTTCGCGTACGGCCCGAAGCAAGACTTCCTCGGGGCACGTGACTTCATTAACGCGGAGCGGGCATCCGGTGATCGGGTAGCCACCGTGGGAGTCGCTCAATATCCCTATGAGATGCTCTTCGGTTCTGAGTGGGAGGCCGTGAATACGCGAGGAGATCTCGCCGCGCTCCGCGCCGAAGCGTCGCGCGTATGGGTGGTCTATACCTTCCCGCTGCACATGGCGTCGGAGCATCCCGGTGTCCTGGAGGTATTGGAGACGGAATACGACTTCGTTCGCCACTTCTCCGGCTCGCTCGGAGGCGGAGCCATCTATGTGTATCGAAGTCCGGCCGAGCAATCGGGAGCGGAGACCACGCACGGCGGCGGACCTTCCGCTGACATCACCCCTACCGGCGCCGGGAGACACCATGGCGGTTGAGCTACAAACACAAACACAGTCGCACTACGACAGGTACCCGTTCATTGAAGGCGGCGAAAACAGAATCGCTTGGTGGCGCGCCTATCTGCGAGACTTCCTGCCTGACGAACACATAGCGGGGCGTACCGTCATAGACGTGGGATCGGGAATCGGGGAGATCTCGCGCGGCCTCATCGATCGCGGCGCCCGCCTCACGAGCCTGGACGTAAGCCTCCAGTCGCTCAATCGCTGTCGAGAAATCAACCCCGAGGCGACAGTCTATCACGGAAGTGCCCTGAAACTTCCCTTCGGCGATGAGACGTTCGACCACGCGATATCGATCGGGGTCCTCCATCACACTCCCGATTGCCGTCAAGGGTTTCATGAGGTTGCGCGTGTCACAGCTCCTGGCGGGACGGTCGTGGTCTTTCTGTACAATTTCTGGAGCGTCTACAATCCGATTTTTCAGGCTTTCAAGCCCTTGAAGAGATTGATTCCCCTTGATCGCGTTCCACTGTGGATGATACGAACGCTCCAACCGTTTGCCCGGACGCACCTCGGACAGCGTCTGAGCGATGATCAATTGCGTCGCCTCCTTGGAGACAAGCTCTGGACCCCACAAGCCACATTCCATTCCGTGGCCCAAGTCCGTCGCTGGGGTGCGGAGGAGGGACTGCGGATGGTAGGTCGCAAGCGCTTCTACCTGGGGTATGCCAACGTCATGTGCTTCGAAAAGGACGGGACATTGCGGCCAGAGTCCCGGAAGGTCACCCTACGTTGTGTTCGCTGCAACTCGATCCCGATGCTGCAAGACGATCGCGGCTACCGGTGCGACGCGTGCCAGCAGCGCTACGACGTCGATGGAGGCATCGTCCGGTGTCCGATGTAGTCACGGAGCCGCCGGCTGGCAGTGGACGTTGGCAGCCTCAGCCGGACCACTAGGGAATGTGTGGCTTCTGTGGAATGATGCGACTCGGAGGGGGGTCCCTCGCCTCCGAACACGGCCTCGTCAAACGCATGACGGGAGTCCTATCCCACCGCGGTCCGGACGACAAGGGTATCTGGGGTGATGATCGCGTGCTGCTCGGCCATCGCCGACTGTCTGTCATCGACTTGTCACCAGCTGGTCGACAGCCCATGGCGAACGAAGACGGCACAATCCAGATCGTTTTCAACGGCGAGATCTACAACTTTCGGGATCTCAGAGCGCGGTTCGAACTCGATGCGGGGCATTGCTTTCGCTCGAGGACAGATACCGAAGTACTGGTTCATCTCTTCGAGGAATTAGGCCCCGACATGGCCCGACACCTCAACGGGATGTACGCCTTCGCCATCTGGGACGCCCGACGAGCAGAGCTCCATCTCGCTCGCGACCCCTACGGCGTCAAACCCCTGTTCATCCAGCAGGATGAGACCCACGTACGTTTTGGATCCGAGATCAAGGCCATCCTCGAGGACCCGCGTGTTCCTCGGCGAATCTGTCTCCAAGCCCTCCATGACTACCTGACCTTCGACTACATCCCCGGAACCCAGACGGCATTCGACGGCATTGTGGAGATCCCTCCCGGTCACTGGGTCACGATCGGGCCGGACGGATTCTCGAGCGAGCGGTTCTGGGATGTCTCCTACGACGTCGATGACTCGATGACACTTCGCCAGGCGGCCGATACCTCCCTGCAGATGATGGACCAGGCAGTCGCCCGCCAGCTCGTGGCCGATGTCCCCGTCGGCGTCATGCTCTCCGGGGGACTCGACTCCAGTGCGATCGTGGCCTTGATGCACCGCCATGTTCGGGAGCCCATTCACACATATTCCGTTGGATTTCAGGATCGGAGCTTCAACGAACTCCCGTATGCTCGCATGGTGGCCCGAGAGTTCCAGACGATTGCGCAAGAAGTCGTCGTGACCCCAGATCGCGTCCGCGATTTGTTGCCGGCGTATCTCAGGTTTATCGACGAGCCGTATGCCGACGGGTCGGCAATACCGACCTACCTCCTCTGCCAATTGGCTCGGGAAGAAGTTGTCGTTGTCCTTTCCGGCGAGGGCGGCGATGAGGCGTTTGCCGGGTACGACACTCACGCCGCGTATCGGGCAACTCAATGGTTCCGCCGGATTCCTCGGGCCATTCGGCACGGGCTCCTGGCCCCCCTGGTGCGACGGCTACCCGTATCGCACAAGAAGCTCAGCCTGGAATTCAAACTGAAGCGGTTTCTTGGTGGGCATGACCTCCCGCCCGCGGAGGCGCATCTCTGGTGGCGCTTCGTTCTTTCCGAGGCCGAGAAGCAGGCGCTCTACTCTCCGGAGGTCCTCGAGCGACTGGTACCTGAGCCCTCAGTGCGCCACTTCACTGAGACCTTTCAAAAGCCCGGGCCGCCCGACGTCCTTGCTCGCCTCCTCCGCATTGACTCAGAGGTATTCCTGCCGGATGACTTGATGATAAAGAACGATCGCATGAGCATGGCCCATTCGCTCGAAGCGCGCGTGCCGTTCACCGACCCCGACCTCACCAACTTCATGTCACGAGTGCCCTCCCGGCTGAAGCTTCCGGGACTGAAGCGCAAACACGTGATGAGAACCGCGTTGCGCGGAGTCTTGCCCGACCCCGTCGTGAAGAAGAAGAAGGTGGGCTTGGAGATGCCCTATTCGAGGTGGCTTCGGGACGAGCTCAAGGACATCCTGACGACCTATCTTGGAAGAGACCGCATCCTGGCCTCCGGGCTATTCGTGCCCGAAGCGGTCCAAGCCTTAATCGACGATCATCTTGCTGGCCGACGCGATAACGGACGCGCGTTATGGGGCCTGCTCAATTACATGATGTGGTTAGAGCTGTATGGTGCGACCATCTGAGCCCGTGCCTCCTCCTTCCAACCACCTCCCACACGTTGTGATTCTGGGCGCCGGCCCAGCCGGGGTGGGGGCGGCATATCGACTGCGCAGGCAAGACCGAGCCACGGTGACGGTGCTCGAACAGAATCCGGTGGTGGGAGGAAACGCTGGTAGTTTCGAGGTGAGCGGCCAGCGACTGGACTACGGTAGCCACCGGCTCCATCCCGCGTGCGATTCGGAGATCCTGGGAGACATCCGGCGTCTGCTGGGGGATGACCTGCTCGACCGGCCTCGTCATGGCAGGATCCACCTCCGGGGAAAATGGATCCACTTTCCTCTTACTCCGATCGACCTCCTGCTCCGCTTGGACCCGCGCTTTAGCCTGGGCACCGCCCGGGATGCCATGCGGAACCTCATCGGCCGCTCGAAGACCAGCGAGGACACGTTCGCAGGCGTACTGCTGGCAAACCTCGGTCCGACGATTTGCCACGATTTCTACTTTCCATACGCCGAGAAGATCTGGGGCCACGACCCGAGCGAGCTCTCCGCCATTCAGGCCCGACGGCGCGTGTCGGCGGGCTCCTTCGGCAAGTTGGTTCGCAAGGTGTTGGCCAGCGTGCCTGGGTTCAAACCGCCTGGCAGCGGCCGGTTTTACTATCCTCGCCGCGGGTATGGCCAGATCTCCGAGGCCTATGCCGAAGCCGCACGCGACCTCGGAGCGTCCTTTCGCTTGGGTCATCGGGTGACCGGCCTCACGGCACCGAGCGACGCGGGGGCGCCGTGGGTGGTGCAAGCCGGTCAGGATGGACAGCACCAGACGATTCACGCAGATTACCTCTGGTCGACCATTCCGATTCCTGCCCTCGCACGCGCCATGCATCCGCCAGCCCCACCAGCGGTCCAACAGGCGGCGGCGGCCCTTCGGTTCCGGGGGATGATCCTCATCTACCTCGAGCTTCCGGTCCACCGTTTCAGCGAGTTCGACGCCCATTACTTTCCGAGTTCGGCAACCCGCATGACGCGAATGTCTGAGCCGAAGAACTACGCCCTTCTCGAGGAGCCGCGTGGACGAACCACATTGTGCGCGGAACTTCCATGCGAAGTGAGTGATGAGTGGTGGGACATGGACGATGCGACTCTCGGAGACGTGATCGCGGCCGACCTCGATCAGGTCGGCATCCCACTCCCTGCGCGCCCCCTCCGGGTTCACGTCAAGCGTCTGCGACAGGCGTATCCGATCTATCTCTCAGGGTATGAGGGCCCTTTTCGGGCGCTTGACGAGTGGGTGTCGACCTTGCCCCGGGCCCTCAGCTATGGGCGTCAGGGCTTGTTTGCACACGACAACACCCACCACGCACTCGCTATGGCTTACGCGGCGGCTGACTGTTTGCAGCCGACAGGATTCGATCAATCCAAATGGGATCACCATCGAGAAATCTTTGCCACTCATGTGGTAGAAGACTGACCGGAGCCGAGAGGAGGAATTGGCATTGACCGTGAAGCTCGGGGTCATAGGAGCGGGAATCGTCGGTACTCTCCGAGCGCAGAGTATCCGGGAGAATCCGACAACGGAGTTAGTCGCGGTCGCCGACACGGATATCGAGCAAGCCCAGCGGGCCGCCCAAGGGACGCAAGCACAGATCTTCGCTGACTATCGGCAGCTCCTCGAGAGTTCCCTCGATGCAGTCATCGTTTCTTCGCCGCTGCCGCTTCACGAGGAGCACGTCTCTACCGCCTTGGGCGCCGAGAAGCATGTGCTTTGCGAGAAGCCGTTGAGCAATACCGTCGGTTCGTGTCGCCGCATCCTCACTCTGGCGTCTACGGTAAACGCGCACCTCGCGGTTGGGTTCAACCACCGGTACTACCCTTCGATCAAGTTCCTCAAGCAGGCGGTGGAGGAGGGCCGGATCGGGACCCTGGACCATCTTCGCATCTTCGGTGGGCACGATGGTCTCGCCAACTTCCGTAGCGACTGGCAGTATCGGGCGCCTGAGTCTGGCGGCGGGGCAATGATGGATGTCGGCATCCACATGACGGATCTCGCTCATTACCTCCTCGGAGATGTCACTGAGGTGTATGGAGTTGCCAGCAATCGCATTTGGAAGGTCGTGGGCTCCGAGGACAATGCCCTGGCCATCCTCAAGAACCCAGAGGGTATTCCGGCGCTCTACCAGGCCACCTGGACCGAATGGAAGGGATATCGCTTCTACGTAGAGGCATATGGAGATCTTGGCATGGTCCGTGGCTATTACGCCCCCATGTTCAATCTGTTGGTGACGCAGACGAAACCCGGAGGCCCAAGAAAGCGAACAATCAAGCTGTACCCAGAGATCATTCTCCGCGAGAGGTTCAAAAGTTGGACATCGACCGCCCTGATTTCTTTCCGGGAAGAGCTTCAAGACTTTCTCAAGGTGCTGGCGGGAGATGACAACGTCCCCCTGGCCGATGGGGTCGCCGGCCTGCGCGCAATGGAAATCGCCGATGCGGTGTACCGCAGCACGGCGTCGGGAAAGGCCGTGACTCTCGAGGCACAATGAGGAACTCACACAGATGAGCATTCGACAGATGTCGACCCGCCTGTTCCTCACGTGTTGGGTTATCTATGGCCTCCATTTTGCCACGGACTTTGTCCGCGAACACTTTCTCGTTGTGAGCATTGCGGAGCAGGGAACCTTCCGGCTAGACGAATATCACGGTCTCCACCCCGACATCTTCCAACTGCCGGATGGGCACGCCCACCATGGTGCGAACCCCGGCATATCGATGATCGCAGCCATTCCGTACTTCCTACTCAGACCAGTGACCGATCGCATTGTCCGCCGTGAGCTTGCCGCTCGGGGGGAAGACACGAATACGACTGCCAGCTATCAAGACCAGCGTCCTGCTCGGGTCAGGTTCTACAAGGAGGTGAGACGACGGGGGTTGGATGTCAAGTTCGGCCTCGTTGGATTCATCACCATGATGCTCTGTATGGCACCACTCACCGCGTTGAGCGTTGTCGCGATGTTCCGAGTGCTCGGTGGAACCGGTCTTTCGAATCGCATAGCTCTTGGAGGGGCGTTCCTCTACGCCTTCGGGACGCCAGTGTTCCTTCGGACGGCCTACCTGAACCAGAATCTTGCCGTTGGGGTGTTCGGCTTCTTGGCGTTCGCCCTGTTGTGGGACCCTGGCCGCCGCAGTCGGCTTTCGAAGAGGGTTCGCTATACTCTGTCCGGACTCCTGGCGGGGCTGGCCCTGCTGTGCGATTACAGCGGGGGTATGATGCTTGCCTTGTGCGGTGTGTACGCCGTGGCGCGCGGACGGGATGACGCATCGTGGGCAGAGGCAATCAGGACCTCCACCTGGTACGCACTTGGGGCTATAGGCCCAATCTTGGTACTCTGGTTCTACCAGTGGTCTGCGTTTGGCTCCCCATTCTATCCACCACAACACCACATGCCACCGGTGGAATGGAGTGATCTGGGATACCAAGGCGTCACGGGGCCGAACCAAGATCTGTTCTGGGTCTTGTTGCTCGACCCGCGATTCGGACTCTTTATCACCGCGCCAATGCTCCTTCTCGCACTATTCGCTCCCTGGCTCAACGCCAAGAAGATGAGCATTGTGCCATGGAGAGAAACGGCGTTTGTCCTCGCTGTCGCTGTCGCGTTTGTCATCTTCTTCAGCGGCGTGCAGTACACCCAAATCCAGTACATCACTGGGATCCGATATCTCGTACCGATCATTCCCTTTCTCTTTCTCCTGACTGTCGTTGTCCTCGTACGTCTTCCCCGGGTTGTGACCTACTTCATAGCGTTCATCGCGATCGCCATGAATTGGGCGTTCGCAATGGCCCGTCCGCACACCCTGGATACCAGCATTCTTGGCAGCATCAAACGGGTGCTGCTCGAGGGATTTCAACTGCCGGCATTGTCAACCCTGTCGAAGATGGCACCCCAGTACGTCCCCAACGTCGGCGTTGTCTCACCACTTCCCTTACTCATGTTCGCGGCGGTCGTCATCTTCCTCATTTGGCGCATTGAGACACCGACGACCGGCCTGGGATCCGATGGATAGCACCGTGAGCAGTTCCTTTGCCGGCCCGTGGTACCGATATTGCGACGGAGGCCGAGAGACGTTGGATTCTTGGTCCGTGGTGAGGCCACGTAAAATCTTGTACGACAATGTCTTACAGTCTTACACCCAAGTTGGCACCGCGGTTGATCGGGTACCTGGGCCGACGGGGTGTGGCAGGTGGACGACACGGCGGCTGGGCTTTGAGAGCATGTACCGCGAAGGAGCGCGTATCAAGAATGGAACCTAGTAAGCGAGACCCGACATCATCGAAAACGGCCGACGTCGTCATACCGGTCTTGAACGAGGCTCACGTCCTCGAGAAAAGTATCCAGACAGTCCGGACCTTTCTCCGGGATCATCTCCTCTACAAGTGGCGTGTGCTGATCGTGGACAATGGTTCCACAGATGGAACCGATAAGGTTGGCCGTCGGCTCGCCGAGGAATTCGGCGATGTCCGGTACCTCCACCTGAACCAGCGCGGGAGAGGCCGGGCCCTGCGTCATGCTTGGACCCAGAGTGATGCAGACGTAGTCTGCTACACCGACGTGGATCTGTCCACGGAGTTGGCAGCCTTGCCGAAACTCATCGACGCAATTCTGCAGGAAGGCTACGATCTGTCGACCGGCTCTCGGCTGATGAAGGCGTCACGGACCACTCGCAGCCTCTCACGGGAGTTTATTTCGAGAACCTACAATCTCTTGATCAAGACCGTGCTTTGGACCTCGTTCAGTGATGCCCAATGTGGCTTCAAGGCCGTGAGTCGGCAGGTGGTCAACGAAATCGTCCCACAAGTCAAGGACGAGTCTTGGTTCTTTGACACCGAACTGCTCGTCCTCGCCGAGAAACAGGGATACCGCATCAAGGATATTCCCGTCCTCTGGATTGAGGATGATGACAGCCGCGTCAAGATCGCCCGAACCGCATGGGAAGATATCAAAGGCGTGTTCAGAGTTCGGTGGATGTTGATCCGCGCGGCATTCCTCCCCAAGACTCAGTCTCGGGGTGCCCCATCGAAGCATACGGTTTCGTAGTCGATTACCTCTCGACGACATGACGAGGCCAGCCCCCGACACATCACTCTTCATCACCGGGGCAAGCGGATTCCTGGGACGGAGCCTACTCCGCAGACTATCTCTTGGGCCCGAGCGGACCGTATCGTGCCTCTCGCGGCACCCTGCACAACTCGAACCAACGCTGCCCTCGCCGTCCAACTGGCGGTGGATCCGTGGTGAGCTCACCGACGCGGCGTCGTATGCTCCCGCCCTCAAACCCGCGGACACAGTGCTCCACATGGCCGCGGCGACCGGCAAGGAGCGGCCGGGGGTATTCACCGAAGTCAACGTCGAGGGCACGCGACAGCTCGTGGAGTCTGCCGCTGACGCTGGAGTATCCCGTTTCATTTTCGTTAGCAGCATCGCCGCCAAGTTTCCCGACAAGCGGCACTACCCCTACGCGCACTCCAAGCTCGAGGCTGAGCGAATCGTGAAGAGCAGCGGGCTTGGGTGGGTTATCATCCGCCCGACCCTCGTCTTCGGCGCAGGAAGCCCCGTTCTTCGTGGCCTCATCAAGCTGGTCAAGGGCCCGGTCGGCGTCATATTCGGATCAGGCGTGGTGCGGGTCCAGCCGATCGACGTAGATGATGTTGCTGACATCCTCATGCACGTCTGCGATCAGACCGAATTGGCGGAGCAGACCATTGAGGTCGGCGGGCCCGACGTTCTCAGTTTTGAAGACTTGCTGCGGCGCATACGCGGGCGGGTCAGCAAGCGGAGCGGGGGGGTAGTGCACATTCCCCTTGCCCCGCTCCGGACTCTCCTGGCTGCTCTCGAGCCGGCATTGCTACCGCTCCTGCCATTCGGCGCCGGACAACTGGCCGCATTCGCCAATGACAGTACGGCCGACCGGCACCCCCTGGTCGAGACGTGTCTCCCCCGAATGAAGACCATCGACACCATGCTCGATGTTGTGGCGTCATCCCATGGCTGAGTCGCTGCTCGTGGCCTCGGCCGAGAGCCTCCGCCGGGAGGCCGAGGTATTCACCCGGTACCTCGTGGCCCGGAGTCCAAGCGACTATGTCGCTGCCAAGTACCGTGACGGCCACCGCGTCATTCCCTACCGACGCCTCACCGGAACGCTCCCCATCGACGAACTCCTGGTGCGCGTGGCGCGCCGAGGGGTAGCCTTGGCGTGGCTTGCGGACACCTACGGGCGAATCTTCCGACATGACGGACCACTCCGGCAGAAACTCGTGCTGCTGACCGCCATACTCGAGAGCAGTCCGTCCTTTCACGAAAACATGACCGGATCGAGGAGTACGAGCCGCGTTCGCGTGTATCTCACGCTGCTGGGGATGGGGCTCGGGTTTGTCGTCCGGCTGGCGGTAGCTATGCTGGTATTCGGCCCGGTGCAACTCGTCGGAGCACTGACTGGTCCCAAGCCTCGCGCCGAATCTGAGCGGCCTGATGGCTAGCATCCTGATCGTCGGCTCCGGCGCGAGTGGCGTTCACTTTGCCCTCACCGCCCTCAACAAGGGCCATGAAGTCACGATGCTGGACGTCGGATACCCCCAACCGATGCCGCCGCTCGCGGAAGCAACCTTCAATGAGCTGAAGGAGCGGCTCGACGATCCGGTGGCGTACTTCCTTGGCACAAGCGCCGAGACGGTCGTCTATCCTAATGCAGACGCGAAGTTCTACGCGTTTCCACCGAGCAAGGGGTATGTGTTTGCCGCTCCTGAGGAATTCAAGACCCGTGGACCCGGATTTGAACCATTCATTTCCTTTGCGCAAGGCGGTCTGGCCGAAGCATGGACCGGGGGCGTGTACACGTTCAACGACGACGATCTCAGCGAGTTCCCATTCGAGTATGCCGCACTCGAACCCTATTACCAGGAAATATCCCGCCGGATCGGCATTTCCGCCGCCAAGGACGATATCGCCCAGTTCTCTCCCTTTGGTGGAGACTACCTGGAGCCGCTCAGGCTGGATGCGCATGCGGAGCGGCTCCTAGAGCGATATGCCACACGCCGGAGCCACCTGAACCGGCATCTCAAGTTTTATCTGGGACGATCACGCGTCGCCACCTTGAGCCGTGATCACCGAGGACGGGAAGCGTGCGACTACCTTGGGCGATGTCTCTGGGGATGTCCGCGGAAGTCAATCTACGCCCCATCGGCGACGCTGGATGAGCTCCATACCCGCGCCGGGTTCCGCTATCTCCCGGGGTTTCTGGCTGAGCACTTCTCCTACGAATCGAACGGCCGCGTGACCGCGGTCGAGGCCACGTCACTCGAGGATGGCCAGCGTCACACGTTCACGGCCGAACGGTACGTCCTGGCAGCGGGCACACTCTGCACGTCCAAGATCGTACTCGATTCAATCTATCGGAACACTGGACGAGTCGAGCGCTTGCATGGCCTCATGGATAACCGGCACTTCATGATGCCGTTCGTCAATATTGGGCTATTGGGCCGCCCTGTGGATACCTCGACCTACCAATTCCATCAATTGGCCCTCGGCATCCAAGCCGAGGAGGCGCACGCCTACGTGCACGGTCAGATCACGACCCTAAAGGCCAGTGCCGTGCATCCCATCATTCAGAACCTTCCGCTCGATCTCCGGGCTTCGCTCCAAGTCTTTCGGAAAGCACATACCGCACTCGGGGTGGCGAATGTCTGGCTGCACGACGAACGGCGCTCGGATAATTTCGTGACGATCCGACCAGTTGAGGGGACGGATCGAACGGAGCTCGTGATCACGTATACATCGGAACCCCCGGGGGAGTCGCAGCGCGTCGTCGGGGTCCAACGGACCCTTCGGAAAGCCCTCCGCCAGCTCGGCTGCTTCGCGCCATCCGGTATGACCCGTATGCTGCCGCCAGGGTCGAGTATCCACTATGCAGGCACCCTCCCGATGACGCCCAGGCCGACCCCCCTGGCCTGTTCGCCATCCGGCCAGAGCTACGACTTCGAGAACCTGTACCTGGTCGACGGCGCCGTGTTCCCGTTTCTCCCCGCAAAGAACTTGACGTTCACCCTCATGGCCAACGCGGCGCGGGTGGCCGACATCATGTCGTGAGCACGCCCGTGCTTTCGGTGGTTGTGACCATCGTGGACGGGGGTGAGACCCTCGAACGATGCCTCAAGGCGCTCGACCGGCAGGACGAGCCACCTCGGCTCGAAATCCTCGTCCCCTTCGACGAATCGATAGCCACCGTATCAAGCTTGGCGCAGCACTTTCCGACGATCGCGTTTCTCTCAATGGGTGCGGTCCCGACCGACCGTCCTACCCAGAGCGCAGCCGGGCAGCACGAACTCTTCGACCGCAGGCGTGCAGCCGGCCTTGCGGCCGCGACCGGAGAGCTGATCGCCATCCTGGAAGACCGTGGAGTTCCTCGCGCTGGTTGGGCTCGCCAGGTAGTGGACGTGCATGCCCGACTACCCCCTGGGGTTATCGGCGGCGCGATCGAGAATGGGCGCGACCGGCTGCTACACTGGGCGGTGTATCTCTGCGATTTCGGACGATACCAGCTGCCGTTCGAGGAGGGGTCGCGGGACTACGTCTCCGACGTGAACATCTGCTACAAGCGCCGGGCGCTCGAATCAACTCGGGAGCTCTGGGCGACTCGATACCACGAGACCACGGTGCATTGGGCGCTTCAACGAGCGGGAGAGGTCCTCTATCTCCATCCCGCCATGGTGGTCGACCAAATGCGGGGATCGCTCCGGCTTCAGGATCTCCTCCGCGAACGGGTCGGGTGGGGTCGTCTGTTTGCCTACACCAGGGCGCGAGAGATGACGTGGGCCCGCCGCATGATGTTTGCGCTCTTGGTGCCCTTCCTACCCGCAATCTTGCTCCTGCGTGTTGTCCGGGGGCAGGTCGCCAAGCGCCGGGCCCTCGCCCCCCTGGCCCGAGCGTGGCCCATCATGCTGTTGCTACTGATTGCTTGGAGTCTGGGGGAGAGTGTCGGGTACCTGACCGCCAAACCATAGACCCGCACCTCGGACTCACATGTACCCGTCGCGTCGGAGCGATTCGAGGCCACCGCCATCATCTTTATCCTGAGCCCGGCCGGATCGCTCGGCGATGTTCGCGAACTTGCCGGTTCGCAGCTCCACGATAATCTCTCCGACATTCGAAGCCGATGACTCGACCGGATGGGTGCATGGCCAACACCCGAGCGAGCGGTAGCGAGTCCCCTCGCCCTGATCGTAGTACAACGACACGGTCGGGATCTGTTCCCGTTCGATATACTCCCAGATATTGAGCTCCGTCCAATCCAAGAGCGGATGGACGCGAACGTGCGTGCCCGGAGCAAACTCCGTTTTGTACTGATTCCAAAATTCGGGAGGCTGGTCAGCGATCTCCCACTCATTCTGATCGGTCCGAGCGGAGAAGTATCGTTCCTTGGAGCGACTTCCCTCTTCATCGGCGCGAGCCCCGACAATCACGCCGGTAAACGGTTCGGTGTTGGTGTCGAGTTCGTAGGTTTTCTTCACGTGATTGAAGCGGTAACGGGGCCACGCGCCGCTCAGTGTATTCTTGAGCGCCTCCGTCTTGAGGAGGCCGCAACACGTGAGTCGGTCCACGGCCCCATCAGGAAAGGTCCGCTTCTCGTCGAGGGCGACCTGATTCTGACCGTAGATGAGGTTGAGGTGCCACTCCGCCACCAATCGATCTCGGTATTCGATCATTTCGGGGATCTTAAACGACGTATCGATGTGGATGAGCGGAAACGGCACGTGGCCGAAGAACGCCTTTCGAGCTAACCACAGGAGTACCGTGCTGTCCTTGCCAATAGACCAGAGCATTCCCAGGTGCTTGAAATTCGCATAGGCCTCTCTGAGAATGTGAACGCTAGTGTTCTCGAGTTGATCCAGATGGTCCATTGGGTCTCCTCTTACGAACGTAACTGCATGTATGACAATACGTTAGCGGCAGCTTCGTCGACGCCAACGGTCGTCGTATCAACCGTGACTTCCGGATTCGTGGGCGACTCGTACGGATCATTGACGCCGGTGAAGTTCTGGATCTCCCCGCGTCGAGCACGCGCGTACAGCCCCTTCACATCCCGCCGCTCGCATTCCTCGAGTGGGGTCGACACGTGGATCTCGACGAAGTTGTTGCACAGACCTCGGACGAAGTCTCGGGAATCCTGGTAGGGTGACACGAACGAAGCGACCACGAAGATCCCATGTTCCTCCAGCTTGCTCGCCAGGTACCCGACGCGCCGAATATGCGCATCTCGCGCGTCTCGCGTGAAGCCCGTCTGTGGGAAGATGCTGCGGATCGTATCGCCGTCGAGCCGCTCGGTCTTCAGGCCACGCCGTTTGAGTTGTGCGTAGACCTCCTCGGCGATGGTGCTCTTGCCCGATCCCGAGAGTCCGGTGAACCACAGCACGGCGGGCGAAGCCTCGCGTCGACCGAGCTGCACATGATCCCATGCGCGCTCGTGGGCGTAATACAGTACCAATTTAGAGATCGCTTCCAGCCCGCCCACCGCGGCGGCCAAGCCGACCTCGTGGGTGAACAGCCACACTAAGAGCGTGGTCGTAAAGGTCGCAAGGATGCGCCACGAGACCGTCTTGAGGATCGCGCGTGTCCGCGACTCGCGATACGGGCCTTTCATCTCATCCTGAACGGTACGAGTCGAGGCGTCTGCGCTGCCATACCATCACTCGAGGCCAATGATGAAAGAGTCATTGCGGAGTTCGGGTCCATTGTACGTGAGTGGGGAGGTGCGCTCACCCGCCTCCGCCGAGTTCCGGAAAACGCAGTCGCCGGCTGCGACATCCCACTCCATGGTCGGACCCATCCGCGGGTAGAGGTCGGCCTTCCCTTCGGCGACCCAGCAAAACTTGAGCGAGCTTCCGGCCTGGATCCGGCGACCGACGGAGAGGGTCCGCAGGTAGGTCTCGAGCGCCTCAGACGGATGCGAGCGGCTCTCCACGATGGTCAATGCCGACCCGGGCGCCGGGGGCCGGGACACAATCCGCTCAGGCGCCGACTCGGCGTGTTGGGTCCACGCTCCGAGCCCTCGCCCCGCGAAGTACGTGAGATCAAGCGCTGGAGCGGACACCACGCCCAGAACCGGTGCCCCGTGCTCGATGAGGGCGATGTTGACGGTGAATTCTCCGTTCTGCTTGAGGAACTCCTTGGTCCCATCGAGCGGATCCACCAACCAGAATCGTTCCCACGCCTGTCGCTCGGCGAACGGCGGAATCACACCCTCCTCTGAGATCACCGGAACCGATGGATCCCACGCAGCCAGCGCATCTACGATGAGTCGATGCGCCGCGCGGTCTGCCGAGGTGATGGGCGTCCGGTCCGCCTTCACCTCGGCGACCGTGTCAGGATGGTAATGCTGTAGAATCGCACCGTCTGCGTCGCGTGCGATTGCCACAAGTCGCTCGAGACTCTCGCGCGACACGTCAATCCTCGCTCCGGGACTCACTGGGGTTACCATGGCCGGTAGATGATTCCCGCTTCCTGAAGGTGATCCTTGAGACGGAACACTTGTTCTTCGATAGACTCGTGTTCCGACAGCAGGACATCGTAGGCGAGGTCGGTGGTCACGTTCTCACCGACCCACACCACCTCGATGCGATTGGATCCGACCGACGTCCGGATCAACTGAAGTTCTTCCTGAGTCAGCTCCGCAGCCGTCACGACCAGAATCACCCCCGCATCCAACATGAGATTCGCAATTTCTCCTAGCCGCCGGAGATGCTCCTTGCGATTCTCGAACGTCCGCTCGATGTCGGCATCCACACCATAGAGCACGTTGCCGATTCCCAAGAAGTACACCACCCGTCCATCATCGAAGAGGCGAGCTTCGAGACCCTTGGCGACGGTCTTCCGATCGGCCTCCTGCGCACCAGTGATCAAGAGCAGGGTGGAGCGCTGATTGTATTTCTCCGCCCGATGCTCCGGTGCGATGATGCTCGGTTCCCACTTGTAGTTTCTCAGGAGCACCTTTTCACGCACCCAGGCCTGCTGATCCTGCAGGGCCTCCCGGATGATCCCCCCACCACGGATTTCATAGCCGTCCACCACGACGAACCGGCTGGTGGCCGCAATGTCCTCCGCCAGGTCAAATGCAATTGCCCGTTTGAGCTTGAGGGTACAATCGGCAACATCGTGTCGATTGAGGTGTTGCGCATCGGCATGGGCGCTGAGATCAGAGGCATCGATGACACGATGTACCTGATCCAGTCGCATGTGGACGCGAGCGGTCCCGAGCTTCAGCGTATAGTCCCGGTTCTTGACTAACGGATCCTTCCCCAGCCAAAAGAGATTGGTGCGGATGAGGCTGGTGACCTTCGGATGCGGTTCAGACGCCAAGGCGACGACCTCGCCTCGTGAGACGAAGATCTGTTCAGACAACGTGAAGCCGGTTGCCTGCCCCGCCATCGCCTGGTGTTGGGACGGACGACTGAACGCCTCGACCGACTGAACGTGACTCTTCTTCCCAGAGGGATAGAACACCACTTCATCCCCCACGTTCACGGTGCCGCTCTGAACCGTCCCGGCCACGATTCGTCGATCGTCTCCATGTTGCGTGAACTTGTAGACCCCCTGAACTGCCATCCGGAATGCACCACCCACTGGAAGGTGCGGCGCCTGAAACGCATCGAGGGCCTGGAGCACGCTGGAGCCCTCGTACCACGGCATGCGGCTCCCGGCATGGGCAATATTGTCGCCCTCCCGACCGCTTACGGGAACGAAATACGTCGGCCGGATGTCGATCTGCTGAAGGAATGCGCTGTATTCCGTAACGATGTCATCGAACACGCGGCGGTCAAACGCAACCAAATCCATCTTATTTACCAACACCGCTATCTGACGAATTCCAAGCATCGACATCATGTACCCATGACGCCTAGAGTTCTCCTGAACTCCCTCCTGAGCGTCGATCACCAACAGGCCGGCCTCAGCACGTGCCGCCCCCGTCACCATGTTCTTGAGAAACTCGATGTGCCCCGGGGCGTCAATGATGATGTAGTGTCGCCGATCCGACTTGAAGAACACCCGAGCTGAATCGATGGTAATGCCCTGCGACTGCTCGTCCTTCAGCGCGTCGAGCAGGAAGGCGTATTCGAAGGGCCTCGCGTTGCGTTCGCAAGAGGCTCTCACCTGCTCGAGTTTTCCTTGCGGCAGCGATCCGGTGTCTGCCAGCAACCTTCCGATAATCGTGCTCTTGCCGTGATCGACGTGCCCGGCGATAACAATGGGCATACGCTCCTGCGGAGCGCCGTCCACGTCGGTCGGCCTTGCCGACTGCATATCGTCGTGAATCTCAGCCTTCATACACCCTCAGCCTCATCTGCCTCTCGGCTGGAAATCCGATGGCGCCATGCGTACCAGGATAGTGCGGAAGTCCTGCACCGTATCGGCATATTCGGCGCGAGCCGCGAGGTTGATACTCTCACCCGGATCGTTCGTCAGATCGTAAAGCTCCCGATCGCCTTCCTCGTGAAGAATGAAGTGCCACCGGGCGGTCGTCAGTGACTTCACCCATCCACGTGACGTGGGCCAGGAGGCTGGCACCTGCGAGCGGAAACCCACTTCGGCAAGAACGGGAGTCTCGCGGTCCGCGCTAGAAAAGAGCGATGGCGTGGGAAAATCCTCAGTGGAGAGCCCAGCCAGTTGCATGACGGTCGCCGGAATCTGATGAATACCGACGGGCGTCGAATCTCGAACCCCACTGGCCACGGCCGGCGAGTAGCGGATGACGAGCGGAACATGGACCTGATCTCGATGGAGACCATTGCCATGATAGATCATCCCGTGCTCACCAAAACTCTCGCCATGATCCGCGGTGAGCACGATGACGGTATTGTCCTCCAGCCCGCGTCGCCCGAGTTCCGTGAGTAAGTCACCGATCCCGGCATCCAAGGACAGGATGGACTCATCGTAGCGGTTGGCCCAATCACGGAGCAGTTCAGGCGGCGGGACCTGTGTCTCGTCGGTGACGGCGCCAAGGTCGATCGTCTTTCCGACATGCGAAAGGGAACCGCCGAATGTCCCCGCGTGCGGCGGCGGCGGCAGATACGGTCCGTGCACATCCAAGTAGTTGAGAAAGGCAAAGAAGGGGCGGCGCTCTGAGCCGTCGAGCCAAGAGAAGAACCGACGATTGATGTCCTCGACGCGCATTCGACCGGGAATGTCGATCTCCCCGAACTTGGGAAGGAGTTCGTAGGCGATCTTTCGGCCGAGAACGGTCCGCACGAGAGCGTCACCCGGCTTGAGATAGAAATCCTCCCAGTGGACAAACCCCCGGTTGATCCGGGTTTGACGACCGACCCAAAAGGGGTTGGCGGAGAAGCCTGCCGTAACATAGCCGGCTTCGGCCATGGCCTCCGCCAATGTGACAAATCCACGACCCAAGAACGGCCGCCGGAACTCACCCGCCCGGTGCTCGTTCACGGGACGCCCGGTAAACAGCGAGGCATGGGAAGGCAGCGTCCAAGACGAACTACTGGTGGCGTTCTCGAACATGGTTCCCTGTGCCGCCAGGGCATCGAGTTGCGGAGACGTGGGCCTATCGTAGCCGTGAAAACCCAGGTGATCCGCCCGCTGGGTATCGAGCACGATCAATAGCACGTTGGGCCCGCGGGGTGCGCTATCGGGAAGGGCGGCGAAGGCGGCGCGCTCACGCGCGGCCGCGGCTGCCAGAGCCACCAACCCCACGGCAGCGGTTCCCGTCACGAGCCAAGGCAGGGTGCGAACCAGCTTGGGAAGAAGGTTCGGGCGACCACGCATGAATCGAATGGTGACCGCGCCCATGCCGAGACCCAGGATAACCGACGCCAATGGAGAAAAGATTTGCCCCTGGAGGCTCGCGCCCAAGTACCCCGAGAGTGTCACCAAAACAGCGGCGAGCACGATGTCCCAACGCCAACGCGGCACCAATCGGGACACCAGTGCGACGATCACCGCAACGAGCAGGTAGCAGGCTGCATAGAAAGCGGGAGCGACGAGGAACACCGGCGCAGAGTTTCCATTACGCCAGGCGAGCGCGCCAGGAACCAGGCCAAGAACGAAGAACTCGAGTGCCTCGAGAAATCCGTAGGCCAGCCCGAGCCAAACACCCAAGGCGAGTAGCTGGGAAAAGTGCGGACCGATCTGACCGGCCGGAGACATCCGCACCACGGGAGATCAGCGTCTCCGACTGAAGAGACCAACGACGCGACGGAAGGCTCCCGACACCTGACGCCAAAAGATCATGAGGAGGCCCCCAATGGCCCCCAAGACCGAGGTCAGCGGGAGCAGGGTCTCCGGCCCTACATAGAACAGTCCGAGGTTGAGCAGATTCAGTCCCACGAGTACCTCGATAGCCAGTCAGGAAGATTCGGGAGCTCTGGCGGCGCCCGGCCACCAGAGAAGACAATGTACTACGACTGCCGCCCTAACCCGAAGGGAGCAGAAACCCGCCAATTCCAATGCTCCAGTGGCAAATGGCGTACCAGTCCGAACGCCAAACGTCCGCCCCACGGAGACCCCCTGAAGGCTTCGTCCCACGCCGGATCGTCCAATGTCGGCCTGTTGCGCATGTGCAACAGTTGGGGTGTTCTCGGGTTCACACCCGGAGGGCAGGCAGCTGGCCTCGGCGGAACTGCACGCCGCCGAGGAGGCTCAGCACCGCAAGGTATGCAATTCCCCCAAGCGCGATCGCGACCCAGAGATTGGCGGGCCGCACGACGACGAGGAGAGCCACCATCGCCAGGCCGGAGACGAGCGTCCGGATGAGTCGAGCGAAGGGAACAAAAGGCAGGCCCTCCTCGGCGACAAAGCGGAGTGCTAAGACGGTGCGAAGAAGCTCGGTGGCAACCGTGGCCCAGGCTGCTCCGAGGATGCCGAAGCGAGGGATGAGCAGAACGTTCAGAATCAGGTTCAACACGGTCGAGCCAGTCGTTGTTCGGAGAACCTGGTCTTGGCGGTTCCGGGCGACGAGGGCGGCCACTGCGACATTCCGGAACAGCGCAATCGGGATCGACCATATCAGAATCTCGAGCGCAGCCCCGGCAGGCAAGTAGCTCAGGCCAAAGACCTGGCGAATGAGTTCGACCGCGAGCAGTGCCCCACCGAGCGCGATGGGGAAGCCGGCCGCGAACACCTGCGCCTGAGCGGTGTGATAAAGCGCGCGCTCCCCATCCGTGCGGGCCCCAAGCCGGGTCATGGTCGGCAAAAGAGCCATACCATACGCCACCCCAAGATTCAGCAAGAAGCTGATCAGGGTATAGCCGGCCGCGTAGTGACCCACACTCGCGAGATCGCGGAACAGGCGCAGGAATACGAGGTCCGAATTGAAGATCAGCAGGCCGAGCAACCCGTGCGCTACGAGCGGCCAGGCTCGGCGGAAGACAGGCCCGACTCGGCTGGGGTCCCACGAGACCCGAAGACGCATGCCGCGGCGGGCCAACAGCAAGAGGAGGAGGAGTACCGCCGTGGATTCGCCGACGAACTGAGCCAGCGGCACCGAACCGATGTCCCCCGAGCGGCGGACCAGTACGAGGACCAGCAGAATCATGACCGACTCGCCCAAGGTCCGTGCAAGGCCTACTGGCCGGGCTGATTCCAGGCCGAGATGAACCCATCGTGTGCTGAGAGCGATGGGCAGTAGGGTGAGACTATACGCCGCGATGACCGCGCCTTCCGGTTGCGGCAGCGCAAGCAGCGCAACCGGGAGAAGAACTATGATGAGGCCGGCCGCAATCAGAAGCCTGGCGGTGAGGATCGACGGAGCCCGGTCCCGGACACCCTCTGGATCCTCGGCTACTTCCCGAATGCCGAGGGTCTCAACCCCAAAGTCCGCGAATTGTGCCAGGTAAAGAGTGACGGCAGCCGCCAGGGCGACGACCCCATACCCTCCTACGCCGAGGACGCGCGCCAGGTAGATCGTCGCCCCGAAGGCGATGACCCGGGCCAACGCGTCTCCCAGCCCGAGGGCGAAGAAATTACGCCCGACCAGGGCGTTAGATCGGTCGATAGATCACCCAGCCGCAGTAGAGCACCCAGAGAACCACGTCAACGAGCAGCGCGCGATCGGTCAGCAAGGTCTCGGTGGGGCTCCCGCCGTCACGTTGATGGACCAGGTAGAGGTACCGGAACACTCCATAGAGAACGAACGCGGTACTGTAGACCAGGGCGTGAGACCCTATCTCCCCGACTTTTTCTCCCGACACCGTGTACATGATGTAGGTAACGACGGTCACCGCTAAGAGCACGGTGGACATCTGATCGAGAAAATCCGTGCTGTACTCCGAGAGAACGCTCCGGTGATCGGCCGACTCGTCTCCCAAGAGCAACAACTCGTGCCGCCGCTTGGCGAAGCCGAGAAAGAGGGCAAGGAGGCCCCCGCAGAGGATCAGCCAGATAGACGGCGTCACGTCGATCGCAACCGACCCCGCCAACAGACGCAACAGGAAGAAGACGGCGATCGCGAACACATCCAGGATGACGAGATGCTTGAGACTGAAGGTGTACAACAGGTTGAGGCCGAGATACGACAGCCCCACGAGCACCAGAGAGCTGTGGACCGTCCACGCGATGGCCATCGAGGCCGTGGCGAGTGCGATGCCCACACCGAGGGCAGTCGCGGGAGAAACGCGGCCCGCTGCAACCGGTCGATTTCGCTTGGTAGGATGAGCCTGATCCGAGAATCGATCCACCACATCATTCACCGTATAGACGGCGCTGGCCAGGAGACAGAATGCCAGAAATGCCGCTCCGGCTAGTCCGATTGCCTCCGGATCGCGTACCCGTCCCGAGAACAAGAGTGGCGCGAGGATGAAACCATTCTTGATCCATTGCTGGGGGCGGGCCAGTTGAATCCAGTCCCGCCAGGTCACGCGTGTTTGGGCTATCCCGCTCACCGTTCCGCCATTCTGAACCACCGTGGGTTGGGATTGACTTCGAGTTTGGCCGTGGCCAACCTTATGGCTCCCCAGGGCGAGAAACAAGGAACTCGATGTCATCTATGGGTCGTAAAGCCAGCAGATTCCGCGCCAGTCTGGCCGTAATCTTCTGCGGGATCGGGGTTTGTAGCGCCTGCGGCAACGACTCCCAAAGGCCCAGTGGCCCCAATCCCACCCTGGCTCACATCAGAATCTCCCCGAGTGTTGCGTCAATGGAGCCCGGCCAAAACCAGAACTTCGCCGCGGACTGCGTGGGCTCGAACGGGAAGCCCTTCCCTTGTTCGGGGCTCGCCTGGACGTCCGCTGGCGGTGGCATTGATGCGTCGGGCACCTTCACGGCGGGGGCGGCCCCCGGGAACTTCACCGTGACGGCGCGCGCCGACGGCATCGCGGGCACGGCTACCGTGGTCGTGGTGCCGCCGGGGAGCGGGCCGACCATCACCGTGGTGCCGACGGTGGCGCTCCAGACGATGACGGGCTGGGAGGCCACGGCCCAAGCGGGCCAAGAGGAGTGTGACCCGGTCACCTTCGCCAATTATCGGGATCCGCTGTACGACCGGGTGGTCACTGAGCTGGGGATCAACCGGCTGCGGCTCCCGATCTTGAGCGGGACCGAGAATCCGGTGGACTACTTCGCTGACTTCCTCGCGGGCCGCATTTCGCGGGATGAATGGCGCACCAGACGCCTCGAGACGATCAATGACAATAGCGACCCCACCACGGCGGCCGCCGCGGGGTTTCAGTTCACGCAGCTGGACTTTAGCATCGATAATGTCGTCGCACCGATACGGAGCCGCGTGAGTGCCCGGGGGGAACGCCTCTACGTCAACCTGAATCCGGTGGATTTTGATGCCCGCGGCCCCCTGCTGTACCGCAATGCGCCCGCCGAATATGCCGAACTCATCCTCACCACTTTCCAGCACATGCAGAGCCGCTACGGCTGGACCCCCGATGCGGTGGAGATCGTCCTGGAGGCGGACAACGCGGGGTGGTCCGGGACCCAGGTCGGCCACGCCCTGGTGGCCACGGGCGATCGGCTGGCGGCGGCCGGCTACCGGCCCGACTTCATCGCCCCCTCCAACGCTAGCATGGGCGGCGCCGTCACCGATTTCGATGAGATGGTGGCGGTGCCGCGAGTCACCCAGTACCTGACCGATCTGGCCTATCACCGCTACACCGGGGTCAGCGACGGGAATCTCCAGGCCATCGGTGCGCGCGCGGTGGCCTTCGGGATCCGCACCAGCATGCTGGAACACATTGGGAGCGGCTATCAGGATCTGCACCAGGATCTCACCCTCGGGCGGAACTCGGCCTGGCAGCAGTTTATCCTGGGCTGGTGTGGCACCGGGGACAACGGGGGGGCTTACTATCCCATCGATGTGAGCACCCCGACGGCCCCGGAGATCCGGCTCGGCAGCCGCACCCGGTTCCTGCAACAGTACTTCCGGGATGTGCGGCTCGGGGCGGTCCGCCATGAGGCCACCAGCACTAGCGGGACCTTCGAGCCGCTCGCGTTTCGGAATCCCACCGGAGGGTGGGTGGTGGTGGTGAAGGCGAATGCCGGGGGGACCTTCGCGGTGGCCGGGCTGCCGGGCGGGACGTATGGCGTGACCTACACCACCGCCGCCGAGCTCCGGACAGCGCTCCCCGACGCGCCGCTCGGCCCGGGCCAGCCGCTCATCGCGACCATCCCCGCCAGCGGCGTCCTCACCATCACCGCCCAGTAGC
>JABDII010000364.1 GCA_013003805.1 Gemmatimonadales bacterium | reverse complement strand
GCATCCCCAACCGCTTCGCTGTGGCGACCAGGGTATCGAACACCGCGCGTCGCACGCCGGGATGGATCTTGAGGAAGTCATACCCGGCTGCGTGTTGCTCGGTCACAGCACGGGCCGCCGCTTGCGGTGTTGGGACGCTACGCCCATTCAAACTCGGCCCGGAGGTGTAGATGGTTGGCGCCAGCAGATCGCCAGACTGGACGCGCTGCTTGAGTGTGAGATGGCTGGGGTGACCCAGCATCCCACGCACGACCGTGACACCATTCGCAACGTAGAGGAAGAGCACGCGTTCGACGTCTGGGTCGCTCGCGTCTCCCGGCGGGATATGCGCGTGCATTTCCGCCAATCCCGGGGCCAGGTACTTGCCGCGACCGTCAATACGCGTCGCTCCATCCGGGACCTCGGTGCTGGAGTGCGGGCCGAGGGCGATGATTCGTCTACCACGTATGACGACCGTGTGGCCCTCGAGCACTCGTTCTCGGTCCATGGGGATGACGTTGACGTTGACGAAGGCGGTAACGGCTTGTTGTGACTGGCTGAGCAAGGCTCCCGGTGAGAGTAGGAGAAGAGAGACCCAAGCCACCATGACCTGCAGAGTCGACACGAAACCTCCAGAGAGCGTTCGGAATGTCCTACGAAACCCTTCGGGATTTCGTTTCCGGGACGGCTGGATTGGGCCCGGATCTCACCACATCAGCCGCTCAGACGCCGGGAGAACCACCTCTCGCTCAGGGTTGCTGATCCAGACTCTCAGAGTGATGTTTGCTACTCACATGGCAGCAGTTTTCTCCGACTCCTCGAGCGCACCATGAATGGCGATACCCCTCGCGTTTCAGCCCTTTTGGCATGCTTGGCCCTTGTGGCATGTGGCACGGAAAATCCCACGGCTCCGCCGCCACCTATCAGCATGGCGATCGCGAGTGGCGACCTGCAATCCGATCAGGTTGGCTCGCGACTAGCACCGTTGCGGGTCATCGTAACACAAGCCGGGGCACCTGTTGAGGGCATCACGGTCACCTGGTCGGCCACCGGGGGCACGGTGGCTCCGGCATCCACCGTCACCGCCAACGGCGGGTTTGCCTCTGTCAACTGGGATCTCCCTCAGATGGCCGGCACCTTTCTCGCCCGGGCATCCGCCACCGAGGCGAGCAATTCACCGGTGACCTTCACCGCCACGGCCATGCCCGGACCTCCGGCGACGCTGATCAAGGGAGAGGGCGACGGCCAATCGGGGCCGGTCAACACGATCTTGCCGACCGAACTCGAGGTCAAGGTCGTGGACGCCTTTGGGAACCCGCTTGAGGGACTGGCCGTCAACTGGTTCGTCACCACGGGAACGGCAACGCTCACGCCTGATCAAGACCAAACCGACGCTAGCGGGCAGGCTACGACGGAGGTTCAGCTCGGGGCTACCCCCGGAGTGGTCACCGTCACGGCGACACCAGGCGTCGTGGTCCAGGGTGCGCCCGCGACATTCAATCTGACCGCGACGCCCTAGACCGAATCCGTCACCGCGCCAAGCCGTGCGCCGGGCGCCTCACTCAGAGCTTGCCAGTCGCGAAGGCCTGAACGACGTCTGTCTGAGAGACAACGCCTACCAGCTCACCGTTGCTCTCGACAAACAACCGGTGAATTCCCAGATACAGCATCTGCTGGGCGGCTTCGTGCACGTCGGAGCCGGGCGATACGGTCTTGGGACGCGGCGTCATGATGTCGCTCACGCTCGTCTCATCCAATAGCGGGACGATATCTCCCTCGCGCCCCCGTTCCGCGAGTGAGTTGAGCAAATCCGTTGTCGACAGCACACCAACCAAATAGCCCTTGTGATCGACCACCGGGAGACCGCTGACGTGCGCATCCGCCAACGTGACGATCGCATCGCCTACCGTGGCGCTGAGCGGTACGGTCACGAGATCCTTGCTCATCAAATCGGCGACTTTCATACCTTCTTACCTTCGCTCATATGTTGCCTGAGGGAGTGACCAGCTGTCATGCTCCAATATGCACCAACAATCGTAGTCGCCAAGTGGCGCTGGGGGCAGACCCGGCCCGCGGCCTGGGATGGCGCACCAAAATGCCACCGTGAGCGCCCGCTCTGCCGAGCGGCCCTCACGCCGGGCGCTAGGCGCCCAAGATGCGGCGCGCCGCGGCAGCGAAGGCGTGGATGTCTTCTTCCGAGGTATCGTATGCAGTCATCCAGCGCACTTCAGACGTCTGCTCATCCCAGACGTAGAAGAAGTACTCTGCCTGGAGCGCTGCGATGTGATCGCCCGGCACAACGGCGAAGACCGCGTTCGCCTCAACCGGGTGCGTCATGCGGACCTGGGGTACATCCGCCATCACATCGCGCAGTTTGCGGGCCATCTGGTTCGCATGCTCAGCATTGCGCCGCCAAAGGTCGTCCTGCAGCAGCGTTTCGAATTGGACGGCAATGAAGCGCATTTTCGAGGCGAGCTGCATGGCCTGCTTGCGCAGGTATCTGAAGTTCGTGGCAAACTCTGGGCGGAGAAATACCAGCGCTTCGCCGCCCAACAATCCGTTCTTGGTCCCGCCGAACGACAATAGGTCGACCCCAACGTCGGCAGTGATGGCCTTGAGCGTACAGCCGAGGCTCACCGCGGCGTTCGCGATCCTCGCGCCGTCCATGTGAAGGACCATTCCGTAGGCATGGACGGTGTCGGCGAGGGCTCGTACCTCCTCCGGGCGATACACGGTTCCAAGCTCAGTGGCTTGGGTGATGGAGACGACCCGTGGCTGGGCATGATGCTCAACGCCGAGACCGCGCATGAACGGGTGCACATCTTCCGACGTCAACTTGCCGTCCGCTGTGGGTACGGTCAGCAATTTGCATCCCGTGAATTTCTCCGGCGCCCCGCATTCATCCACATTGATATGGGCGGACTCCGCGCAAATCACCGAGTGATAGGACTCTGTCACCGCTCGGATGGCCAACACGTTTGCCCCGGTGCCGCCGTAAACAAAAAAGACCTCGATGTCCTCACCGAACACCCGGCGGAATTGGGCCACGGCTCGCGCGGTGTACGGATCGTCGCCATACGCGGGGACGTGCCCCACATTGGCATCGATGATGGCCTCGAGCACATCCGGATGAACACCCGCGCTATTATCGCTGGCGAAACTCCGCCGTCCGGTCACAACACGCCTCGTCGCTTAAGTTCCGTGTACTGCTCGATCACCGCCTCGCTTGCCCGGGCAGGTGGGACATCCAGCACGAGAACACCGCGGGACCGCATTACGCCCAGCGCTTCGTCTCGAGCCATCAGCAGCTCTTCCGCGGCGGCACGCTCGAACCCCTCGCGGGCGTCCTTCGGCCGCCGGCCCGCCACAGTTTCGAGGGCCGGATCCCGCAGCGTAACGGCGAGCGGCAGGTGACGCGGTTTGAGGGATCCGACGTGCGCCACAAACGCTTCGCTGGCCGCCCGATCGATGATGTCGGTAAACACCACCGGCATAGCCCGCTTGCGATTTCGCGCGGCCAGGTAGCGGAACGCGGCCGGGTAGTCCGACTCAACGAGACGCCCTTCGACGGCCGCCAGGGCATTCAAGATGCCACGCAAAGCCCGCCGCCCGCGCGCCGGGGGAAGGTAGCTCTCGACGTCCTGCGCGAAGACCATGAGGCCGACGTTGTCATCGTGCTCCACGGCGGCGTGGGCCAATTGGAGTGCCGCGCGGATGGCGTACTCGAGCCGGGGAACCTCATCCACCTCGGCGGTCAACAAGCGCCCTGCGTCGATCACGAGCATGACTTGCTGCCTGCGTTCATCTTCGTAGCGGCGAACCATCAGTTTGCGTCGCCGGGCGGTCGCCTTCCAATCGATGGTCCGGGTCTCATCGCCCGGGACCCATTCTTTGAGACTCTCGAACAGTCGCCCCTCTCCGGGGCGCCGGATGCTCCGCAGGCCCGCCTCCCGGCGCCGTGAGGCCTGGGCCGGTAG
>JABDII010000327.1 GCA_013003805.1 Gemmatimonadales bacterium | reverse complement strand
GTAAGGGGGGTGTTTGAGCCAAGGAGGTCCCCGTGTATCGGACGATTTTGGTCCCACTCGATGGGTCGCGATATGCCGAGGCGGCCGTACCGCTCGCGAGGGCGATCGCCGAGCGTTCCAGCGCCGTCCTGCAATTCGTCCTGGTACATCATTCCGTGGTACCGGGAGGCATCCCGGAGGGGTTCAGTGTCTATGCGGAGGAGTCCAGAAAGGCGGAGCAGGAGTACCTGAGTCGCACGCCGGAACGACTCGTTCCGGGTAGCATCGTAAGGACCTCGACCACCTTCCTCGACGGCCCCGTGGCCGAATCCCTCACCGAGCTTGCCCTCGAGACGCGCCCGGACCTGGTCGTGATGACCACGCACGGACGTGGCGCATTCAGCCGCTTCTGGGTCGGAAGTGTCGCGGACCGTCTGATCCGATCGTTGCCGATGCCGATGCTTCTGGTTCGGCCGGACCCCGACGATACTTCAGCGGGTCCCGCGCCCATTCCCAAACGCATCGCCGTTGCGGTGGACCGCTCAGGTTTCGGCGAGGCGGTCCTCGGTCCGGCTGTGGAGCTGGCCCTCGTGTTCGAGGCGGAGCTCGTTCTGCTCCACATTGTCCATCCGCCACTCCCCATCGCGGAGCCGCCATTGCCATACCTCGTTGGGTTCGATGAGGGACTGTCAAAGGAACTCGAATCCCAGGCCGAGACCTACCTCGGGGCCCTGGCTGGGACGCTCAGGGAGAAGGGGGTCTCGGTCGTGTCCCGAATCGCGCTTGGAGGGGACACCGCCTCCACCATCCTGGGCCTGGTTGGGGAAACCGAGGCTGGGATAGTCGCAATTGCGAGTCATGGAGAATCCGGCGTGCGCCGGCTTCTGCTCGGGAGCGTGGCCGACAAAGTCATGCGCGGTGCATCCGTGCCGGTACTCATCTGCCGGCCGAAATCGGAGGAGTGATCGATGCAACGCCGAAGGTTCGTAACCGTCTGTGCCGGGGTGCTGGCGGTGTCCGCCTGCGCCTCGAAGAACTTGCCTGTGCCGGTGCTGGGTTCGGTCGAGGAACTTGCCGCCGTGTGTGGTGTGTGGGTCGGGGAATACCGCGATGCCTCCTCAACCAGAGCCGGGAGCATCCGATTCAGCCTCGAAGCTGGATCCGACACCGCGTTTGGGGACGTCGTGATGATTGCATCCGGCCGCGATCGATCGTTCACACCCCAGGCCGATCGGTATCGCGAGGAGCAGCGTCGCGAGTCGCCTCGACGCCTCATGATCAGCTTCGTTCGGATTGCCCAGAGTCGGATCCAGGGTCGATTGGAGCCGTACGTCGATCCCGAGTGCGATTGCACCGTCGAAACTGTCTTCGTCGGGAAGCTCTCGGACGATATGCTCGAGGGGACCTACGAATCGTACCTCGGGGGACGCAATACACCGCGTACGGGGCAGTGGCGTGCCGTTCGGACCTGCGGCCCCGCAGAGGCGTCTGACTAAGCCGAGCTAGGCAGCCTCTCCTTCGTCGCGGTCTTCGTAGAGCCAGTACTCCGGGTCTGACAGCCACTCCGGCCAATCGGAGGCCTCTTCCTCGCCGGACCATTCCTCCTCGGTCTCGAGCAAGGCCTGCTCCTCCTCCTCCTCCTCCTCGAAGAAGCCGGTGGTCTCGGTGTCGCCGTCGGTTCTCCAGCTCTCGTCATCTTCCAAGTGGAGGTCGCCACGCCACGCCTCGTCACCCGCGCCGGATGAGAATAGGACGTCGTCGTCCTCGTCGTTGGGTTGTGGGGTCCACGGGTTACTCATATTCGCCTGCCTTTGGCGATCAGATCGCCGGGGTCCCTCCGAAGTGGCTGGCACCCGTCGGGAGTGAGGGTGCCTGCCGTCTGGTATTGCAAGTCTCGGGCCCAATCCGACCGCTGGCTTCGAGCCCGAGGAGGCGCCATCCCAAGCCGGCCCCTCGCATCTAACGCATTCCCCTGCAGCTACTTACAAGCAGCATACCGGACGGTGGCCTGCCCCACGGGAGGGTCCACAATGGGGGACATCGGACGCCCGGAGGTCGAGGAATGCGACCAAAGACGCTTGTTTCCGGGTCCCGCCACTCCACCGATTCGGTGACTCTGCGCCTCGGTGGCCCCGGCGTACCCAGGGCCTTCCCAGGACGAGAGCCATCGGGTAGACTTGAAAAATCCGGGCCTCGTTCTTTGGCGAATGGTTCCGGACACGGGACGTGGCGCAGTCCGGTAGCGCACTGCAATGGGGTTGCAGGGGTCGCGGGTTCAAATCCCGCCGTCCCGATTCGCGGAGCGGTCAATTCCTAATTGACCGCTCCGTCTTTTCGTAACTTGAGAGGAGAGGCCTGGCACGATGCAGGTGGCCCTGGTCACGTATCCCGCCCAGCCCGACCTCTCCTCCGATGACAGGCTCTTGGCTCGTGGCCTCGAGGCGCGAGGCGTGTCCGCCGTGCCAGTAGTGTGGCAGGATGCATCGGTTGCGTGGACCGAATTCGATTTGGTCCTCCTCCGATCCACGTGGGACTACCACCTGCATCTCGACGCCTTCCTGCACTGGGTCGATGTGGTCGGCGAGGCAACTCGACTATGGAATCCCCCATCAATCATCCACTGGAATGCACGAAAGACGTACCTGGACGATCTCCGATCGCAAGGCATCTCCGTGGTGCCGACGCACTGGCTCGCATCCGGGAACGTGGTCGATCTCGCGCTGGTTTTGCAGGAGACCGGCTGGGAGCGCGTCGTGCTCAAACCCGTGGTTTCGGCCAGCGCTTGGAATACCTGTCTGGTTCATCGTGAGGCGACGGCCGACGGCCAGCAGCTGCTGGATCGGCTTCTCCCGTCCACCGATTTCATGATTCAGCCGTATCGATCCACGGTTGAGCTCGATGGCGAACTTTCTCTCATCTTCGTCGGGGGAACGTTTGGGCATGCCGTCGTAAAGACCCCACGGCGCGGCGACTTTCGTTCCCAGGAGGACTTTGGCGGCCGTATCGAGGCGACGACTGCCCCAACCGGCGCGCCGGAGGTGGCGGAGCGATGCCTGGCTGCCGTTCCTGGCGAGACGCTCTACGCGCGGGTCGACCTCTTGGGGAACCCGCACGACGGGTACGAGGTGGTGGAACTCGAGCTGATCGAGCCCTCGCTCTTCCTGGAGCACGGTCCGGGCACGGTCTCACGCCTGCTCCAGGCGATTGTGCAGCGGTTGGCCCCGTGAGTCGCGGCTCCTCTGCCGACGGAATGTGCGCGTGATGCTGCTTCGTTCGTCAGTAGCTGGCAATTCCACGGCGGGTTAGCTTTGCCGCACTCGAGTGCATTGTGGGAGGAAACCGATGAAACCAACGAGTTGGCTATACCCGATCTTCGGCACGATGGTGCTGGCCCTCCTGGCCACGCCCAACCTCATGGCCCAGGGAAACGCCCAGCCTACCTGTGAGGGACCCGAGCATCACCAGTTCGATTTTTGGGTGGGGGATTGGGAGGTGATGGCTCAAGGCGGCAAAGGTGGCCTGGCCGGAACGAACCTCGTCACCACGACACTTGATGGGTGTGTGCTCCATGAGCATTGGAAAGGCGCGCAGGGCGGCACCGGTGAGAGCTTCAATTTCTATGACCGGCGGACGGGGATGTGGCATCAACTCTGGGTCGACAACCGGGGGCGCCCGCTGCGGTTCGCCGGTCAGTATGCCGACGGCCAGCTCGCCATGAAGGGTGAGTCCAAGGCACCCGACGGCAGCACGATTCACCACAAGCTCACGTTCCACAACAATACCGATGGAACGGCGCGCCAGGTCTGGGAGCAATCGACCGATGGCGGCACCATCTGGAAGATCGTGTTCGACGGCCTCTATCGAAAACGGGGTTAGCTGGGGGGAGCGGCTAGATGCAGATGCATCTGCCCGAGTTCAAGCTCGAACGCTACTTCGCCCAATACGAATTCACCACGGGACATCTCCTGTGCGCCTCGGATGTCCAGGGATATCGCCTACCCGAGCTGCTGGCACTCGCCGACGAGGAAGGTCGACGG
>JABDII010000282.1 GCA_013003805.1 Gemmatimonadales bacterium | reverse complement strand
TACACCCACAGCGATCAGTCGGTGAGCTCGCTCTTTTAATCGACCGAAGGACTGAATCATGGCGCAGAACGCAGAGTTGGCAGTGGCCCGTCGAGAGACCAGCGGCAAGGAAGCGGCCCGTTCGCTCCGCCGTCTCGGGAAACTCCCTGGGGTCTTGTACGGGCGCGGGCGGGAAACCGAGCCCATCACCATCGACGCCATGGCGTTCCAACGCCTGCTGTCGAAGGGCGGCGCCTCGAGCAAGCTCTTTGATATCTCAGTCGATGACGGCAAGCCGGTGCAGGCGTTGATCCGGGAACTTCAACGGAACCCACTTCGCCCCGAGGACATTCTCCACGTCGATCTGTACGAGGTCCATGCCGGCGAGCAGATCCAGCTGTCCGTCCCGATCCATCTCGAAGGATCGCCTGCGGGCGTCAGGAACGACGGCGGGGTTCTCGACCAGGCCTTACGCGAGCTCGACATCAAGGTGCTCCCCCGCAACATCCCGCAGGCGGTCGATCTCGACGTAACCGATCTGAACATCGGCGATGCCCTCTATGTTCGCGACATCCGATTGGTCGATGTCGAGATCCTCAATGATCCCGACATCGCCATTTGTTCCGTGGTCGCACCGCGGGCCGTCGAAGAGCCGGTTGTCGCAGAAGAAGAAGGGGTCGAGATCGAGGCCGAGGTCGAGGAGGCCGCCGAACCGGAACTCATTCGAAAGCCGAAGGCCGAGGAAGAGACGGAAGAGCAGTAGAGCCGACCGCTGCGCATCATCGTGGGGCTCGGCAACCCCGGGCCGGAATACGCTGGAACCCGACACAACGCCGGGTATCGGTTGCTCGACCATCTGGTGGAGCGCTGGGACGTCGGACCGCTCAAGCGGATGGCGGTCGACGACAGGGCATCGCGCGGCGCCACGGCCATGAGTGCCGCCTGATCAAACCCCTGACGTACATGAACCGGAGCGGGGCGGTGTTGGCCCCGCTCCGTGCACATCCGGCCTTCGAGCCGAGCCAGGAATTGTTGGTACTCGTCGATGAGGCGGCCCTGCCACTCGGTCGGTTTCGCCTGCGGGCCCGCGGGAGTGCCGGAGGGCACAACGGGTTGAAGAGCATCGAAGCCGCCCTCTTGCGGCAGGATTACGGACGCCTGCGGATTGGAGTCGGCCCCGTGCCGGACGACATCGACGATCTGGCCGATTATGTCTTGAGCCCGTTCACGCCCGAGGAGGATCGCATCCTCGAGGGCCAGCTCGACGTGATGGCGGACGCGGTGGAGAAGTGGTTAGCCGAAGGCATCGAACCGGCCATGAACACGTACAACCGTTGATGGAGGAGCTGTGACCGAACTCGCCCAACTCGTGCAATACACTCTCGTCGCTGCCGTGGGTGGCCTCGCGGGCCTCGCGATCGCGTTCCTGATTTACCTCTACGTCAAGCGCCAGGCGGACGGTTCCGAGACGATGCGGGAGCTGGCCGCTGCCATCGAATCCGGCGCAATGGCGTTCCTCAAGCGCGAGTATTTGGTCCTGTTCCCGTTTCTGATGGTCGTCGCGGTTCTGCTCGCCGTCGCCGTGGGCCGGAACACCGCCCTCGCTTACATCTTCGGCGGGGTCTGCTCCGTCGGCGCCGGCTTCTTCGGCATGAAGTCGGCCACCAAGGCCAATGTGCGTACCTCCGAGGCCGCGCGAGACAGCGGGCAGGCCAAGGCCCTACGGGTCGCCTTCAACGGGGGCGCGGTGATGGGGCTCGCTGTTGCCTCGCTCGGACTCCTCGGCATCGGCACGGTGGCCTATCTCGTGCTCGACGATGCGCTCGTCAGCGCGGAGATGTTCAAGGGCTTCAGCGAGATCATCAGCGGCTTCGCCATGGGGGCGTCGTCGATCGCCCTGTTCGCTCGCGTCGGCGGTGGCATCTACACCAAGGCGGCCGATGTCGGCGCCGACCTGGTCGGGAAAGTGGAAGCCGGCATTCCCGAAGACGACCCGCGCAACCCAGCCACTATCGCGGACAACGTGGGAGATAACGTCGGCGACGTCGCGGGCATGGGGGCCGACATCTTCGAGAGCTACGTTGGCGCAGTCATCGCGACGATCGCACTCGCGGCAACCAGCCCCGTGATTCCCCTCGAATTTCGCGCGAACGCGGTGGCACTCCCCATCACGATGATCCTCGCCGGACTGGTTGCATCGGTCATCGGAATCGGTTCGATGAAGCTCCTCGAGCGCGGCTCTCCCGCCGGCGCACTCCGGCTCACCACCTTCATCGCGGCGGGTCTCTTCATGGTGGCCGCGTACTGGCTGACCACACGGCTGCCGCTCGGCATGGCAGGCAAGCCGGCCATCGGCCCCTTCTACGCCGTCGTTGCCGGGACCGTCGCGGGCATCTTGATCGGGCTCGTGACCGAGTACTACACCGCGGCCAAACCGATTCGCGACATCGCGAACGCGTCGCTCACCGGTCCGGCGACCAATATCATCGCCGGCATCGCGGTAGGGCTCAAGTCGGCAGTGCTGCCGTTGCTCCTCATCTCAGCCGCGATCTTCGTCTCCTATCGGTCGGCCGATCTCTACGGCATCGCGATCGCCGCCGTGGGAATGCTCGCGACGGTGGGTGTCACCATGAGCGTCGACGCCTATGGCCCGGTGGCGGACAACGCCGGCGGCATATCAGAGATGAGCCACCTCGGCCCCGAGGTCCGGAAGATTACCGACGGCCTCGACGCGCTCGGGAATACCACCGCCGCCATGGGCAAGGGCTTCGCCATCGGGTCGGCCGCGCTGACTGCCTTGGCGCTCTTCTCGGCCTTCGCCACCGCCGTGAGCCCGCCGGGCGAGGTGCTGTCCCTCGACCTGGTCAACCCCATGGTCGTGATCGGCCTCTTCATTGGCGGGACCCTTCCGTTCGCCATCGGTGCCATGACCATGACGGCGGTTGGGCGGGCCGCTGCCGGCATGGTCGAGGAAGTGCGCCGCCAGTTTCGCGAGATCCCCGGCCTCATGGAAGGGACCGGCAAGCCCGACAGCGCCCGCTGCGTCGACATCTCGACGCGCGCCGCGTTGAGAGAGATGATTCTGCCGGGTGTCACAGCGGTCATCGCTCCGGTCCTGGTCGGCTACTTCCTCGGCGTCCAGGCGCTGGGCGGTCTGCTCGGTGGTGCGACGCTCGCCGGCGTACTCCTGGCACTCTTCATGGCCAACGCCGGTGGCGCGTGGGACAACGCCAAGAAGTACATCGAGAGTGGTGAATACGGTGGCAAGGGATCCGACCCGCACAAGGCAGCCGTCGTGGGCGACACCGTCGGCGATCCGTTCAAGGACACCTCGGGACCGTCCATGAACATTCTCATCAAGCTCATGTCGGTCGTGTCGCTGGTGCTGGCGCCGTGGTTCGCGAGCTTGTAGACGCATGCAATTATCGACTTTGGACTAGCTGCTATCGGCTAACGGCTATCGGTTTGAGCTGCCTCCCGTTAGCCGTTAGCTGTTAGCCGATAGCCTCTCCCCATGCTCCGCCTAGGCATCATCGGACTTCCGAATGTCGGGAAGTCCACGCTGTTCAACGCGCTCACATCAGCCGGCGCGCTCGTGGCCAACTACCCCTTTGCTACGATAGAACCCAACACCGGCATCGTTCCCGTCCACGATCCCCGATTGGATGTCCTGACCAAGATCGTCCAGCCCCAGGAGACCATCCCGGCCACGATCGAGTTTGTGGATATCGCCGGCCTGGTGAAGGGCGCGAGCGAAGGCGAGGGACTCGGCAACAAATTCCTCGGGCACATCCGTGAGGTGGACGCGATCGTGCATGTGGTCCGCTGCTTCGAGACCGACTGTATCCAACACGTCATGGCGACGGTCGACGCCGTGCGCGACCGGGAGATCGTCCTGGTCGAGCTGGGCCTGGCTGATCTGGCCACGGTGGAGAAGCGATTGGAGAAGACCGAGCGCGCCGCCCGGTCGGGCGACGAGCAGGCACGACTCGAAGTCGCCATGCTGGAGCGCCTCGAGGCCGTGCTGGCCGAGGGCAAGCCGGCCCGGGCCTTCACACCCAGCGACGAGGAGCGGCCGGCGTTTCGATCCCTCAACCTGCTCACAACCAAGCCGGAGCTGTATGCCGCGAATGTGGCCGAGGAGGACATCGCCGGCGGTAATCCCGCGGTCCAGGCGCTCGAGGCTGCCATCGCCGCGTCTCACGAACCCGCCGAGGTCATCACGTTTTCCGCTCAGATGGAGGCAGACCTCCTGAGCCTCTTGCCGGACGAGCAGCGGGAGTACCTCGAGGCGCTCGGCGTGCCCGAAACCGGCCTCGACCGCCTCACCCATGCGGCCTACCACTTGTTGGGCTTGCTCAGCTTCTTCACCACCGGTGAGAAGCAGGTCCGGGCGTGGACCATCCACCGGGGCGAGACGGCATTTGAAGCGGCCGGTGAGATTCACACCGATTTTCAGCGTGGGTTCATTCGGGCTGAGACGGTGTCCTACGATGATCTCGTTCGCGCGGGCGGGTGGAAGCAGGCACGAGACCAGGGCCTGATTCGCTCCGAGGGGAAGGACTACGTCATCTCCGACGGCGACATTATCCTGTTCCGGTTTAACGTCTGACGCCGCGTCCGATGTCGGTCAGTCAGGATCCGGCAGAGGCCAGCGTCTCCCGCCAGTCGCTCGAGAGAGCCGGGCACGCCGCGAGCCGCGCGGCAGGGCCAGGCTCGCGCCCGCGTTGCTGATACACGCGCGCGGCCTCGCGGATGGTCCACTCTGGATGGGGGTGGTCCACCAGCCGGAGCGGCAGTCCGGACCGAAGCCACCCTTCGTGAATCACCCGGAGATACCATCCCCCGCGTCCCCGAGCTTCGACTCGGTTGACCATATCCGGCACGTGGAGCTTGCGGGCCAGGTTCTGGCACGGCTGGCGCGGCTGCGTCACCTCGATCACGGCATCTCCGGCGGAGAACCGATCTCCCACGCACACCGTGTCCTCGGTGAGGCCGCGAATGGTGAGGTTCTCACCGAAGGTGCCGGGTCCCAAATCGGCGCGTCCCAGTTCCCGGGCCCAGAGCGGGTAGTGCTCGGCTGAGTAGCCCAAGAGGGCGCGATCCGGCCCCCCGTGGTGGCGGAGATCGGCCTGCCCATCACCCTCGAGCCCCTCCCGGCCCAGCCAGACTTTCCCAGCGATCGGCCGCTTGTTGATGGCGCTGACCCAAGGACGATCGAGCGGGTCTTCCGCTCCGGCCTGTCCGAGCTGCTCTGGCAGTCCGACCTGAATGGACACGATCTCGAGGCGTGACTCAGTCATACGCTTCCCGGTGTGATGAGAACCGGCAAATCTAACCCCCGGGCGCCGTGGGTGGCCCTGAGAGGAATCCACCTGCTCTCCCGAACGCTCCATTCGTGCGGGCTTCCTTCCCGGTCCGAGCCCTCTTAAGTTATGGTGTTACCGACATATTCCCTCCTCGGCCCCTCACACCTGGGCCGGGGCGACGAGACCAAAGGAAGGTGGTATGACCCGTCAATACGAGGCGGTCTACATTTTCGACTCCGCCCTCGACGAAGCCGCGATCACTCAACGCCTGGACCAGTTCCACACTTTGCTCGCGCTCAACGAGCCCCCTGGGCTCGACCATTGGGGCAAGCGCACGCTCGCCTATCCGGTTCGCAAGCACGACATGGGCTACTACGTGATCGCCCGGTTCGAGACCAACCCCGAGGCATTGCCCGAGTACGAGCGCGCCGTCAAGCTGGACGACAGCGTGCTCCGGTTCTTGGTGGTTGCCAACGAAGGCCCGGCGCAGGAGAGCGCTCCCGAGGAAGCTCCCGCCGAAAAGGCGGTCACGGCAGCCGCTCCGGCCGGTGAGTCCGGGGGGAGCCCCGAATGAGACGGCGACAGAAGACCTGCACCATTTGCGAGTCGGGCATGCGGGTCATCGATTACAAAGACGACCGCACGCTATCCCGGTTTTTGACGGAGCGAGGCAAAATCTTGCCCAGTCGGTTATCCGGCACCTGTGCCCGGCATCAGCGGCAACTGAGTACCGCCATCAAACGAGCCCGGGAACTGGCGTTGCTGCCGTACATCAAGGGTCATAGCGGCTGACGGCTGTAGACCCTTCGGATCCGGGAGCGGCCCGGCAGCGGCTGGGTTCCGTGTTCGTCTTAGGTGGGTATGTCCTGCTCAGCTGGCCAGTGATGGTGGTCTTCTTTCTCGGACCGCTCGCTGGCCTGCTGCTTCTCACGCGTCCCTCCTCACGGCGCCAATGGGTGTGGCTTGCCACCATCGCGGCGTGGGCCATCATCTGGGCGATGGAACCGGGGGGGGTGGCGGATCAGAGCCTCCGCGCGGCGGGGGTCCTGTTC
>JABDII010000238.1 GCA_013003805.1 Gemmatimonadales bacterium | reverse complement strand
GCCCCCGCCCTCTCGCCGGACGGCTCGAAGATCGCCTACCTGAGCGAGAAGGACTTCTTCTTCATCGACCTGTATCTGGCCGACGCCAACACCGGCAAGGTGAAGCGACGCCTGGTCAAGTCCACGTTCGACCCCAATTTCCGGACCCTTCGCTTTCTCAAGGCCAGCATGAGCTGGTCACCCGATGGCCAGTTCCTCGCCATCACCGCCGGTCGGAAGGCGCAGGATGACATCGTCATCCTGAACGGCGAGAACGGCAAGGAAGTCGGGCGGATCAAGGTCGATCTCAACGGCATCACCAACCCGTCGTGGAGTCCCGACGGAAGCCAGTTGGTGTTTACCGGCTACGATGGCGGGATTTCAGATTTGTATGTTGTTGGCCGCGACGGCAGCGGGCTGCGCAAGCTGACCGACGACAAGTACGCCAACCTGCAGCCGGTCTGGTCGCCGGACGGTAGGTCGATCGCCTATGTCACCGACCGGGGCCCCGACACGGATTTCGCCACGCTTTCCTTCGGCAACTTCCGAATTGCCTTGTTCCACCTGGACTCGGGCACCGAAGAAGTGCTGGCGCACATGGATACCGGCAAGAACATCAACCCGCAGTGGGGGCCGGAGGGCCGGACCCTCGCCTTCGTGTCGGACCGCAGCGGCGTCTCCAACATCTTCCTTTATGATTTCGACGCCGTCGACGTCTATAGGCTGACCGACTTCTACACCGGCACCGAATCCATCACGCCGGAGTCCCCCGCCCTGTCGTGGGCCTCCGGAGCCGACCGTCTGGCGTTCGTGTACTACGAGAAGAACAACTTCGACGTCTACACGCTGGAACAGCCGAGATCACTCAAACGGGAGCCCTTCCGGCTCGAGGCCGCTGACGAGGGAATCCCGGTGCTCGCAGCAGCGCTCGATACGGCGGGAGCGCAAGTGGAACCGGAGACTCCGGCCAAGGATCAGCCGCAGGTGCTCGAGGGTGGGACGGTGTACCGGACTCCCCGTGGCTTCCGAGCCGGCGGCCAAGTGGTCAAGGGAGTGGATTCGATCCCCGAAGCAGGGGCGCCGATCTCCATCGCAACCCTGCTCGATTCCGTCTCACTCAGCCTCCCGGATACGGCCGAGTTTTCGATCGGCAAATATCGGGCAAAGCTCACACCCGACTACGTCTCCCGGCCTTCGATCGGGTACAGCCGGGACACCTTCGGCAATGGCTTCTTCGGGGGGAGCGCCATCGTGTTGAGCGACATGCTCAACAACCATCAGTTGGCGATCGCGGCGTTCCTGAACGGCCGCATCAAGGAGGCGCAGGTGTTCGTCGGGTTCGCCAACTTGAGCCGTCGACTGAACTGGCAGGTCGGCGTGTCGCAAGACCCGGTGTTTTTCGCCGAGCTGGATGAGCTCAAGGTCGATGACCCGCAACCGGGCGTCAACACCTTCGTGACCAACGTGCGGCGCCTGATCGTCCGCCAGGCCTTTGCCCGGGGCTTCTACCCTTTGAATACGTTCCGCCGCGTCGAGCTCGGCCTCAGGCTGGTCAATATCGAAGACGATATCCTGGCGCTCGAGGAAGAGTACAATCCGGCGACCGGATTGCTCACGGCTGAGCCCCGCGTGGTGGAGCGGGACCTGGGGAGTACCAACTACATCCAGCCCAGCGCAGCCATGGTGTTCGACAACACACTCTTTGGGTGGACCGCCCCGTTCATGGGCCAGCGCTATCGCTTCGAGCTGTCCCGGACGATCGGCGGTTGGGATTTCACCCAAGCCACCGCCGACTACCGGCGCTACGATCGTTTGGTAGGACCCATCGTGCTGGCGACTCGCGCGCTCTACTTCGGGCGCATGGGAGGCGACGCTAGTCGTTTCAACGTGTTCCTCGGATCGCCGGAACTGCTCCGGGGCAACACCTCCGGGTCGTATTATCGCAACGAGTGCGCGAGCCTCAACGACTTGGATACTGAGACCGGATGCGTCGAACTCGATCGCATGCTGGGTACCCAAATCGCCGTCGCGAGCGCCGAGCTTCGCTTCCCGATCCTCACGCCGGATCTCGGGTTCGCCCCGCGGGGATTGCCGCCGATCGAAGGCGCGCTGTTCTACGATGTCGGGATGGCGTGGAACGCGGGCAACACGCTCAAGTTCTCCCGGCAAGCGGGCGATGACGCGCTGGGGATCCGGACCCCGTTGAGCACGGCCGGGCTCGCGCTCCGGATGAACTTCTTCAATTTCCTGATCCTGCGGGCCGACTGGAACTTCCCGCTGGACCGGGATATCGGGAATTATTGGACCCTGAGCCTCGGACCGGCCTTCTAGCCGCGGCCGGACCGAGCACCACGCGGGCCACATCCAGCCTCTTTCGGGCTGGATGTGGCC
>JABDII010000223.1 GCA_013003805.1 Gemmatimonadales bacterium | reverse complement strand
ACCCGCAATATAACCCGCCCCCAGAGCGAGGGAAGCGGCGCCCAAGGCAAAGGCTCCCCCCTCGGGTGTCCCGAGAGGAGAGCGTACTCAACGGGTGGCGACGTCAGTTCGTCGGGAAGTGAATGGTCGCCGTGACCTCGGACGCGTCGGCCGTCAGTTCTTCTCGCTTGAGCGGCCGGATCAGCACGGTGAGTCGGAACAAGGGTGAATCCTGGATGACCGTCGTCTCTAGATCTAGGAACGTGATTGGCTGATCGGCCAGCAGCCGCTTGGTCGCCTCGACGGCCTGCCTGTTGGCGCACTCGACGATCTCGGCCCCAACCGTCACGTTGCGCTTTTCTTGGGCCTCGAGCGCCATCGGCGCCGAGAGCAGGAGCGCTCCAAGGGCGGCCACTCGGAAGGCATGGCAAACTGCGGTACGCGTGGCCATCTCATCCTCCTGCTTGAGGAATCGGACCGGGCTTGATCGGCGCGGTGGTCCGCTGATCGATGCGATCGGCCAAGCTATCTCGTTGCCGAACATCGCGATAGGGCCTCGCTTCGCGCTGCAGAGCCATGGGGCATGCATGAACAATTCCAATACGAGTGTTAGGGTATACCCTAATCCTTGCTACATAATAACTTAGAGCATATTTCCTGCCATTCACTATCAAAATATTCAACAATTCTGACCGTGCTGTAAGGGCCTGGCATATGGCTTGCTCGGAGGTGCTCCAGTTCGGGAAGTCCCTAATAGGGAAACCTCTAAGGGGAAACCTCTAGGGGAAACCCTAACAAATCGTTCCGATTACTTGAACCGACGAGTGAGGAGCAACTCAATGAGGACCATCTCCCAGACCGCCATCGCGCTGGCGTTGATCGCAGGCTTCACCACGGCCACCGCCCACGCCCAGAACTCAGATTTCATCACAGCCCAGGCGACCGTGTTGACACCGCTGGCCGTGGTGGGCGACGCGGACCTCGATTTCGGCAACGTGTTCCCGGGTGTCCCCGCGACCGTGGCGGTGGGCGATCCGACCGCCGGACACTTCACCGTGACCGGTGCAGACAACGCGGGCGTCGACATCACCTTCGCGCTGCCGACCGACTTGGTCTTCTTGGCCAACCTGCTCCCCATCGCGAGTTGGACCGGGGTGCACAACACCACCAACGCGGCGGCCGGCGGCACGGCATTCACGCCCTCCGCAGCTATTGAGGTCTCGCGGTTGAGCACCGGTGCCACACCAGGTGAGCTCTATGTCTTCGTCGGCGCAACCGTGAGCCCGGCAGCCACACAGCCCGCTGGTGTGTACACGGCCCCGGTCACCATGACGGTGGTCTACAACGGAACCTGAGCAGTTCCATTCCTGACCTGGAAGGACTGGTGGAGGAAAGAAGCTAACCCTCCGCCGGTCCGACTCGGGTCTAGGAGACAGACCCGTGAAGACGCTCGCGATTGTCGCCGCCATCGCCCTCTCCCTCCTGCCGCTGATTCCGCTCGGCGCTCAGGGGCGCGGTCCACCGCTCAGGGTCCGAGGACGACAATCCCTCGCTTTCAATACGCTGCTTCCCGGCTTGCCCGAGCTGGTGCCGAGAACCGACGTCGCGCGGAGCGGCCAGCTCGAGATCCGGGGCCGGAAGAACACCCAGGTCATGCTCCAGTTCCTGCTTCCCACTGAGATGACCGGGCCCGGCGGCGCAATCCTGCCCCTGGCCTTCGGGTCGGATGACGCCGGCTTCGCTTCCAGTCGGCAGCGCGGGAGCCAGGTGGGATTCGACCCACACGCCCCATTCACCGCCGGCCTGCCACAGAACGGGCGCGGCTTCGTGTTCATCGGTGGTACCGCCCAACCGCTACCCAACCAGCGCGCCGGGAGCTACTCGGCGACGGTCACCCTCATTGTGGCAGATCCAGGGACATGAGAAACCTCCTGATATTCGCCGTCGCGATCGTGGGTCTCCCCCGCGTGCTCGGAGCCCAGGGAGTCTTGGTAGCGCCGCACGCGATCTACATCGATCACCGTGTCCGAAGCGAGGCCATCCAGCTGTACAACCCCGGGGACGAGCCAGTCGAGATCTCGGTATCGACCACGTTCGGCTATCCGGTCACGGACACCACCGGCCGGCCCACCCTCCGCATGATCGACTCGCCCGACTCGACCTATCCGTCGGCCTCGGAATGGATACAGGCCTTTCCTCGGCGGGTGACACTCCCACCGCGACGGCGGCAGACCATTCGGCTCCTGGCGCGCCCGCCGGCGGATCTCCCGGACGGGGAGTATTGGACCCGCATCATCGTCGCCGCTAAGGGTGGCCGGGTGCCGGTGTCCGGTGTTGCGGCGAACGACCGAATCCAGGTCGGTCTCACGCTCGAGGTGCGCACCGTCATCGCGTTGAGCTACCGGAAGGGCAACGTGACCACCGGCCTCTCCGTGTCCGACCTCCACGCCCAGGTGCTGGACGACTCACTCGAAATCGGGATGAATCTCGAGCGGCAGGGCGAGGGCGCGTTCATCGGGACGCTCAAGTGGCGGCTCCAAGACGCCGAGGGCCAGACCCGAGCGGAATCCGACATGCCGCTTGCCGTCTACTACACGCTGGAACCGCGGCTTCGCTGGCCGATCGACCGGCTGCCTGCGGGGCGCTACCAGCTCGTCACCGAGCTGGTCAGTGAGCGGGACGATCTCTCGTCCGACGTGCTGCTGCCCATTGATCCGGTCCGCACCTCGATCGATCTCGTCGTGCCGTGAGCCAGGGCGCGGGGTGGGTGGTGGCGTGCATGTGTGTCGGTGCCGTGGCCCTGCCAAGTCTGGCCGTGGCGCAGGGCTCGAGCGCCATCGGAACGGCACGCGCAACCGTCGTGACCGCGAACATCGTGGTAAACGGACTGGCCGACCTCGATTTCGGGACCGTGTTGGGCGGCGTCGCCACAACAGTGCTCCCCACCGATGCGAACGCCGGGTCCTTCCTCGTGACAGGCAATCCGAACGCGTTCATCACGATGACCTTCACCCTCCCGACGGTACTGACCAATACGACCGGACCACCGGGCACCACGATGCCTATCAGCTTCGGCCCGACCTCGGCCCGATGGTTGAGACAGCTGAACGACCCGGCCTCCGGTAATCCCTTCGATCCGTCGGTCGTCACGGTCGGCCGGCTGGGGCCACCGCCACGGCCATTCACCTACCTGTGGCTTGGTGGAACTGTCACGCCGTCGCCGGCGCAGGCCAACGGCCTCTATACCGGCAACGTCGTTCTCACCGTCGTCTACTTCTGAGCCCACATGTCGCGGCGAGCGAAGCTCCGAGGAATGGCCGCGGTGATGGTCATCTGGATCACCGCCCTCGTCCCGACGCAGCTCGACGCAGACGCAGCGAGCCCACCGGTCACATCACCCGACGAAGCAGAGCCGATCATCGTCCAACTCCGCCTCGGCCGACTAGTGTCGCGGACCGTCTCGGGCTTTCGGGTCGAAGACGATGCGCTGATCCCGCTCACCCAATTCCTCGATCTGGCGGAGGTCTCTTACCAAGTACACGACGACAGCAGACTCGACGCCACGTTCCAACCGAGCGGGCGCCGGCTCTCGATCGACCCGGCACGATACAAAGTGCAGATGGACGGTCGCTTCGTTCAGACGGGCCCGTCGCAACTGGTGTATCAGGACGGCGAGTACTACATCGCGACGGGCCTACTGGGCGGCGTCCTCGGCCTTCGTTTCCACGTCAACTGGTCCGACTTACGGGTGACCCTATTGGATGCGGAGGGGCTGCCCATCGCTCGACGCATCCGACGCGAACGGGCGCGCCATGCACTGCTCCGGCAGAGCGGTGGCCTCGAGCCGGATCTCACACTCGGACCGCGCCGCAACCGGTGGGATGGATTGGTGATGGACTACTCGTGGCTCCTCCCAAGCGACGACCCGCTCGCCGGCAGCCTCTATCGCGTGGGACTCGGCACCAATGCGTTCGGCGGCTCGCTCACGCTCTCCGCCGAGAGCGTGGGCGAAGCGGGCACAGGGGACGTCCGCATGCGGGGATCCTGGTCCGGCGTGTGGCAGGAGGATCCCTGGCTCAAGCAACTCCGGCTGGGCGATGGATTCGCCACCGGGCCCCAGTTCCGATCCATACGGGGCGTGTCCGTCACCAACTCACCCTTCATACGTTCGTCCATTCTGGGCACCATCGTGTACGACGGTCGTCTCGATCCGGGCTGGCAGGTCGAGGCCTATCAGCAAGGGCGGCTGGTCGCGTTCGATTCGGTAGGAACGACGGGCCTCTACGGGGTCGAGCTTCCGGTCCAGTACGGCGAGAACCCAGTCGACCTCGTGGCCTACGGTCCGTTCGGAGAGGAGCGACGCTTCAACCGCACCTATCGCGTGAGCCGGAGCCTCCTCCCTCGGGGGCGTTGGGAGTACGGTGCCGCAGCCGGCGAATGTGTGACCCTCAAATGTGAGGGAACCCTAAACGCGGATATCCGCTATGGAGCGACCGAGCGCGTCACCTTCCGAGCGGGATTCGACCGCTTTTGGCGTGGCACGCTCCCGGATCTGGATCATCCGTACGTCTCCGTAGCCGCGAGCCCGACCAACGCATGGACGCTAGAAGTCGAAGGCGCCCTCAAGGCTTTTGGACGCGGCGTTCTGCGATATGAACCGTCGATCGATCTCCGGATCTCGGCGGAGGTCATTGGGTTTGCCCAACGCACCACAGCGCCGCTGCTCACATCGCCGGCGCAACGGTCGACCATGGTCCTGCAAGGATTCTATCGCCCGAACCGGGAGAACCGCGCCTGGTACTTCGAGGGAAGCGTGAACCGTTCGCACACCGCGAGCGGGACGTTTACCCGCGCCACGTTGGGTGCATCCGCCCGGGCGCACGGCGTTCAGTTCCTCCCCTTCGTGCGATGGGAGTGGAATCAGCCGGAGCTGGGCGCAACGAGCCTCCAGAGCTTCGCCGGCGTGACCGCGTTCTTTGCCCCCACGTCGGCCTGGGCGCGGTCGCTCGGCCGGTTCTGGATACGGACCGACCTCGAATTCCAGACTTCACTCTCACCAACGCGAGCCGCTCTTGCGGTGACCCGATCGCTGGGATTGGGCTCGCGCATCGAAGCCGGGGTCCGGTGGCAGCGCGGTGGATTGGGGACCACGTTCACCCTGGCGCTCACGTCGGAGCTGTCCTCACTCCTGTCGTCCACCGCGGTCACCGCGCCGGTTGGAGGCCGGGTGACCGGGTACCAGCTGGTGCGAGGTTCGGCGGTGTGGAATCAGGCGGCCGGTCGGGTCGAGTTCACGCCCGGCCCATCGCTCGACCGAGGCGGTGTCTCCGGCTGGGTGTTCCTCGACGAGAATGCCAACGGTCTCAAAGATCCGGGGGAGCACGGCGTTCCCCACGTCAGGGTGCTCATCGGTTCGAGCGTGGCCCAGACCGACTCCACCGGCCGCTACGGCCAGTGGGATTTGGTGCCGTTCGAGCCGTTCCTGGTTCAGATCGATTCGCTCAGCCTGCGCAATCCTTTGTTCGTGTCGCAGTACGAGGCGGTGAGCATCGTGCCCAGCCCGAATTCCTACCGGGTGCTGGATCTTCCGCTCATCGAGTCGGGCGTGATCGAGGGACGAGTCCTGCGTGAGGTCGACGGCGCGGCCATGCCCGCGGGCGCCCTCGTGCTGGTGCTGACCAACCTCGAGACCGGGGAGCAGAGCGAGATCACGACCTTCAGCGACGGGGAGTTCTACGCCCTGGGCGTCAGACCCGGCGAGTACCAACTGAGCGTCAGCCCAGGCTTCCTCGATTTCCGGAATGAGGCCGCGGAGCCGGTATTGCTCCAGGTCGAAGCCACCCCGGGAGGCGCAACCCTCCAGGGCATCGAGCTGATCATCCGTCGAAGGAACTGACAGACGGCCCAAACGGCCTACATATAGAAGGAAGGGTGTACGCGGCTACCGGTTGAACCGTTGGCGCCAGAAGTCCGCTGCCGTGGGGAAGATCTTCTCCGTGACCCGGACCCCAACCGTCACGAACGCCCCGTGGCCGCCGCGCACCGCGAAGTCGGGATCGGTGAGGTCGCCGAACCGGTACCCCGCCGCCACCTCGAACCCTTCCAGCGGGAAGACCACCAGCTGCGGCGCCAGGTCCCACCGGGTCGTGCCGCTCGAGCGCTGCATCAAGAGGCGCCCCTCCCCACGCACGCCGTACCACGACGATAGATCCAGACTGCCCCGCCACCCAACATAGTCGGTGGTGGACGAGAGGTCCTGCTGCACCCCGTCGGTGTGCTGGAAGGTCGATGCAGTACGGCGCCGGGCGTAGCGGAGCCCCAGCTCGCTGGTATAGCTCGGAGCCCAGATGGCCTCCCCCACCAGAATGGTGCGCCCCTCGTCGCCCCGCTCGATCAGGACTCCGGCGCCCACTGGGTTGACCGCGTCCACCAACTCGAACTTGGCCAGGATGTTCAGCCGGTCCGAATTGATCGGCCGGAACGCCACACCCCAGAGGCTCGAGAACCGGCGACTGAACAGCGAGCTCGTGGTGGTCGAGTGCTGGTCGCTCTCGACGAATTCTTGGCGCGACAGGATCGCGAGCGATTTGTTGAGCGACACATCGCCCGCCAGGGTGAACAGCCGGGTCGAACGGAAGTCCCCGTCGCGATACTCGCCCCTCGCGCTGGCCCGGTAGGGTGCATTGGCAGGCAGGAACTCGGCGCCCAACCCGATCGACCAGTAGTCCTCCTCCGGTTGGAGGAACGGGAGCGAGCGAACCGGGTCCCCGCTGGTCGCGTTCCCGAGGCCGCTCCGGCGCTCGAGCATGCCGCCGACCGACCACCGCTCGCCGAGTTTGACGCTGGTGCGAAGCCCGATCAACGCGGCGTTGAGTTCCCCGTTGGCACCGGCCATCTGATAGGAGCTCCACGCTTCCGTGGCCGAGCCGATCCTAGTGCGCACCCCGAGATTGGTGACCGAGTAGTCCTCCTGGCCGCCGCGCATGAAGACTTTCCGGTGCACGCCCTCGAGCGACAGGTTGGAACTCAATAGGAGGCCCGCGCCCACGCCTAGATGGTCGGGGCGAATGGTGTTGCCGCGGGCCCGGATCTGGTAGCGCGACTCGCCCCAGAGCTTCAGGGCCGAGAGCGGCGACCAGGTGGCCTTGAGCTCGCCGGCGGTGGATTGATCGGAGGTCGTTCCGCTCTCGAACTTGTCGGCCGCGACGGTGGCCTCGACCCGCACGTTCGAGCCGACCGGCTGAGTGATGCCGCCGACGGTGCGCTCGCGGGTGAGGGTGCCCGCGTCGAAGCTCTGACGCTCGTGCTCGAGGCGGAGTTCGGACCGCCCGATATGGTACCGCCCGCCCAGGCGCAGTTCCTTGCTCCCCGCCCTCAATCCGATGTCGGATGGATTATGGAAGCCGGAACCGATGCTGAGCCAGGCGGCGTTGAGACGGACCGCGCCGCGTAGGACTTCGGTCGACGCCTTGAGCGCGGTCGCAACACCACTCGAATCGGGCGACGAGGAATAGGACAACTCCCCACCGAGTGTCACGCCGCCCAATCCCACCACCTGCGCGTCTGCTCCAACCAGATGACGGTCACCCCCGGGTTGGCCGTCGCGTATCCAGGAGGCGCCCACCCGGAGCGAGTCCAGTGCCGCACTGTGCCTGATCAGGCTCGTGGCATTCGCGGTCGCCCGCACGCCCCACACCAGATTCCGCGACCCGCCGCTCTCGGCCTCGAAGGTGGCGAGGATGAAGACCGGGTTCTCGTAGGTATCGGCCGCCGGCACCGGGCGCTTGAGCAGGAGCGTGCCGCGATCGTAGTCAATCTGATAGTCGACGAACCGACTGAGGACCTGACGCGTCAACACCCGGGTGGGGTTCTCGCGCGCTCGAGTTTCGATCACGATCTGTTCGGTGCCCGGCTTGATGTTGGTCGCGAGGTCGTAGGGACCCGAGATGCCGGCCCCTCGAACCTGGAGCTGCTGGAGGCTCTCACGGGTGGAGCTGGTGAACCCCTGCCACGTGACGGGACCGGTCGTGATG